>JAEZNF010000596.1 GCA_023441845.1 Bacillota bacterium
CTTAACCGAACCTGCTTCCTCTGCCAGAGCATACCCATCCAAAAGTATCGCATTGGAAGAGCTGCTCCTTATAAACTCGTAAATCGGCTCCACTGCGTATGATACTGCTTGCAGTGACGCTGTAACAGGCTTTATTTCTCTTGTATTGACTATACATTTGCCGTTCCCGGACAGCCTGCCGATACTTCTTGCAGCTTCAGCAGGTTCAAAGCCTATCAATAAATCGGCAGCTCCGAACGGTATAATAGGATTGGCCTCTCTACTTTCTATTCGTACATGGCTGACAACACATCCGCCTCTCTGTGCCATTCCGATGGTTTCCGATGTACGTGCAAAATACCCTTCCTTTATAGCTGATGCTGCAAGAAGCCTGGATGCAAGCACAGTACCCTGTCCGCCGACTCCGGCAATCAATATATCGTATTTCATGATCTAGCACCTCCTATAGCGCCTACAGGACACACCTGTGAGCAAAGAGTACATCCATAGCACAAGGACGGTTCTATTACTACTTTGCCTTCATTTATGCTTATAGCCGGGCAGCCGGCTTCACGTATACACTTTTTACACATAATACATTTGTCATTTACAGCCAGTTTCACGGACGGCTTGAATAAGGCAATACATGGGGCCTCAAACAATACTACCGAAGGACCGTTATAGCTCACAGCCTCTTTTACGGCTTCCACAGCTTCCTTCTGGTTAAGCGGATTGGCCCTTGTTACACTCTTAACTCCGCAAGCCTTTATCATATTATATATGTCGATTTTTTCCGAAATGCTCTTCATCATGGTCTCTCCCGTTCCGGGGTGCGGTTGATGGCCTGTCATCGCAGTTGTACTGTTATCCAGGATAACAACCGTAATATCGGTATTATTGTAAACGGCATTTATTATGCCCGAAATCCCCGTGTGGAAGAAAGTCGAGTCTCCTATAAAAGCGATATGCTTTACATCGGGTTCAACCCTTTGTAATCCCTGGGCAATAGTTATTCCGGCACCCATGCACAGGCATGTATCAACCATTTCAAGGGGCTTTGCATTCCCGAGCGTATAGCAGCCGATATCACCTGAAAAAACGGCCTTTTGATTCCTTAAAGCAGATTTAACCGCATAAAACGATGCTCTATGAGGACAGCCTGCGCATAATACCGGAGGTCTTACAGGCAGCTCGGGCGGTGTTAGAGGCTTACTCCCCTCATTGTCAATTCCTAGAAACCCTGCTATAGCTGCTTTTACCAGTTCGAAGCTGTATTCACCGGCAAAAGGAAGATGCTTTGTCTTTTTTCCAAGTATCTTCGGGCTGCCGTTAGTTAATGCACTAAGCTCAATAAAGCTTTCTTCTAGTACCGGGTCCAATTCCTCAAAAACAATAACCTCATCAAGCCCTTCCATAAATTCCGATGCCAGCTTTTTCGGGAAAGGATAAGGAGTCCCGACTTTCATAAGCTTTACATCTGTATTTATTAAGGACAAAACTTCTTTTACATATGAATAAGCTATGCCTGATGCGGCAATACCTTTAGTTCCGGTTCCGGTGACTTTATTGTACTGTATTTTCGAAAAATCATCGCTGATTTTTTCCTGCAGTTCTTCCAACTGTACATGCTTTCTATAGGACAGGCTCGGGAATATGACCCAGCGCGGATCTTTTACAAATCCTTCAACTTTATGCCTCTCTCCAGGTTCGGGCTGCTCAAGGGTACTGCATGAATGGCATACACGCGTTGTCGGTCTGAAGAAAACCGGCAGTCCTACCTGTTCTGAAAATTCAAACGCTGTCTGTATCATTTCAAAAGCTTCTTCGGGAGAGGACGGATCAAACACCGGAAGATTGGAAAACCGCGCAAAATGACGGGTATCCTGTTCTGTCTGGGATGAAAACGGCCCGGGGTCATCTGCAACAAGCACAACCATCCCGCCCTTAACACCAATATATGATAGACTCATTAAAGGGTCAGAAGCTACATTCAATCCTACCTGCTTCATGGTAACAAGCGCCCTCGCCCCCCCATAAGCTGCTCCACCTGCTACTTCCATGGCAACCTTCTCATTTACCGACCACTCTACATAAATATCTCCGGGATTATTACTAGCTACCGTTTCAAGAACTTCGGTGGAAGGGGTCCCGGGATAACCAGTCACGACGTTTACTCCGGCTTTAATGGCACCAAAAGCAATAGCCTCATTTCCCATCAGTAATTTTTTGGGCATGATAACCTCCAAAACACTTTTATTATCTGTAATATAAAAATTATACGGCAAGTTTTCAAGGAAGTAAAGTTTTCAGATACAAAGGAATTGCAATAATTTTATGTATATCAAACCAATTTCTTTTTCATGTCTATAATTTTCAATCGGTTCAGACTATACATATTGTTGAATTCATTAGCTGTTGCATGCTTCTCTCCTTTATCTGTTAGAGTCTCTCAAATTTTATATGGTTATGATAATCCTGCTAACTACCACATGGTTTAATGTTAACAACTACACCATGTTATGTAAACTTTTTGGATCACCTCCAGAATAATGTTAAAGAACTGTCGAGGTATCATTTCTTTTAGGCATACGGCTAACTGATTTTCCATCTCAAGAGCATCCCCTGAAATACTGAACAAAAATTGGTGCCCCGTAACAGAATTCCTGTCTGGAAGCGGGGCACAAAATAAAGGAAGAAGATTCGTAACGAATTATAAAACTATAAAAATTACTAACTACTAGCGACAAACGAAACTTTCAATGTTCCTTAAATCTACTCCAAAGAATATCCAACGGAATCCAGTCCATCTCCAGCCG
>JAEZNF010000190.1 GCA_023441845.1 Bacillota bacterium
TATTTTATAATAATTATAGTCTGTTACGGGTGTTTGTTATATATAACAAAACAACGAAATACCTATATATATCCACGCTTTTGCAGTGAATCGAAAAATAGATAAGCCGGTAAACCCTCAGGTACGCATTGAGATCCTCATGAACTCACTCGGGCTTACTCCTGCATATTTTTTAAAGACCCTGCTGAAATAGAATTCGTCCTTGAAGCCAAGGCTGTTTGCCACTTCACAGACCTTTATGTGCTCTTTGAACAACAATTCCTTCGCCCGGTCAACCCTGTTTTTATTTATAAATTTATTGATCGTGTACCCGGTATGTTTTTTGAAAACGCTTCCAAGGTAATCTCGGGATAACCCTGCAATAGATGCAAGATCAACGATTTTCAGGTCTTTATTTAAGTTTTGGTTAATAAACTGAATTATTTTTTCAACAATCATTTTGTTATAAAAATCCAGCTCTGTGCCTTGTGACTCATTCTTGATGATATGCAGCAATTCAAGGAAATTGCTGTTTATTGCAGAGTTATTCATATCACCATTTTCCCAGTAATTTATGACTTTTAGAAATCTATCCAGCAGGAGGTTGAATTTACTGATGCTCGTGACTAGATGAATCGGAAGTTTCTGTGGAGACCCATCCCGTATACTCCATTTACCTCCTTCAAAAATGACTTCACAAAAACTGAAATGAATGGCATAAAATTTGAGAGGATCTTTGGGATTGCTGGACAGTGAATGCGGGAGCCCCGGATAAAAATAGTACAACTGTGATGACTGGGCACTATGTTCGGTCCCGTTCACTGTAATAGTGCCCGAACCAGAGTCTATCAATACCAGCTCATGGTCAAAAATAGTTCTGGTCGGTATCTCCCAAAATGCATCCGGACATTCTCTGATAACACAATAGCTGATATATGGCATGAGATTCAACAAGTTCATATAGGGGACATTCCTTTCACTGTATAAGCTTTTTTAAAATGGCTGCATGACTTTGTACATTTATTAGCAGCCTTATCAATAATCATTAATCACATTATATCACGTAAAAGTACATGTATAGCGAAAAAGTTTATGTATTTACAGTGTACAATGCATTAGTATAAATACATGATTATTATGTACGAGGGGGATGGTTTTGTGCAATGGAGCCGGGAAGAATATATTGATTTGCTTACTTTTCAGAAGTGCGAAAGACCAATGTTCGTAGAGTTATTCGGGCCATTGATTGGGCTGGAAGAAGAATGGAGGGCACAAGGGGCGTCGGATGAAGAGATTTCGCTTGAGGCATTTGATTTTGACTATGTGAGAAAAATTGATTGTGGCGGGAATACTGGGATTCTTGGGGGATGTAAGCCCTACGTAGTGGAAGAAACATCAGAATATAGAATTGCTTTTGATGAATACGGAAGAAAAACGAAGCTTTGCAAGAGCTCTGCTACAATACCTCTTCCACTTACTTATCCTGTGAAGGATATGGACAGCTGGTTAAAAATAAAGCACTGGTTTGAATACAGGGAAGAGAGAATTGACTGGGATGCGGTGGACAAAGCTAAAAAGGCTCAAAAGGAAGGCGTTTTAGTTATTGCAGACTTACCTGGGGGCTTTGATCTGCCGAGGGAACTGATGGGAGAGGAAGAGCTGTGCTATTGTTATTATGATCAGCCTGAACTTATGTGGGATATTTTAAATACCGCATCGGATACAGCCTTTAAGGTGCTGGATCAAATTAGTGATGTTGTTACAATCGATAATTTATCCATCCATGAAGATATGGCAGGCAAAAGTGGTTCTCTTATTGGACCGAACCACATAAGTGAATTTATAAAGCCCTATTACAGGAAAATAATTGATATGTTATCTTCAAAAGGCACCAAATTATTCAGTCAGGATAGTGACGGGAATATGAATTCCGTTCTGGATGCTATGATAGAATGCGGTGTAAATGTGTCGTATCCGTGCGAACCGGCTGCAGGCATGGATATTGTTGCTTTGCGGGAAAAGTACGGGCGTAAGCTGGCATTCAAAGGCGGAATTAATAAGCACACATTAAGAGAAGATAAGGAAGCTATCAGAAAAGAGTTGGAATATAAACTTCAGCCTCATATGCGTGAAGGAAATGTATTTGGACTTGACCATCGAATACCAAATGGGGTGACCTTGGAAAATTATAGGTATTATGTCGACACAGCAAGAGAGTTGCTTGAATTGCCAAGAAGAAATGGTAAAGGATGGGCCAGAATGGCATTCTAATCAGCAGTAATCTAATCAATCCTCTAGTGCCATACATCGTGCTTGACGAAAGTGAATGGCTTGCTAAGCAAGGTGTTCACTTTCGTGTTCCCGCCCTATTAGAATCTTCCTTAATAATATAAAAGCCTCACTGCGTGAAGCTTCTAAAATGTTGATTATACCGCCTTCAACAAAAAAAGCCTCACTGCGTGAAGCTTTTAAATGGTAAGCGATTTTGCTTACGCAAAACGCTTTGGTGGGAACTGTAGGGCTCGAACCTACGACCCCCTGCTTGTAAGGCAGGTGCTCTCCCAGCTGAGCTAAGCTCCCATATGAAATTATATAGAAACAGGAGGCCGAAGACTCGCT
>JAEZNF010000651.1 GCA_023441845.1 Bacillota bacterium
CCTCCTCTAATCGCATAAAAATCATTTTCCCTCTAGCTATTCTATAATATAATAGGAAGCCATATTATATAGGTTATTTAAATACTAAAAATTAAAAATATTTTACCACATTTTAGCATTTTTTACAATAAAAAAGGCAGCCGTATAAGACTGCCCAACAAAACCAATATTCAAATTAAGTATGATATAACGCAGTTTTACCCCATGGCTGCCATCACTATTTTTATATTGTGATTTCAATTCCACCTCCAAAGGTTAAAATCACTTTCTTCTTATTAAAAGTAGTAACGTATTCTACCATTACACCCCAAAGTCCCTCATCGAAGTTTCCACCCTTCCATTCATTTTCTTGATCGTCTTGATGAATTCCGATGATCTCGCTCTGTGCCTCCTTATCTATAATAACAGCGGCAGTTTTTCGTACCTGTCGACCACATAAGGCTTTTTTGGTACAAAATAAGGACTGGAAATTTTCCCGTTCATTATTTCTCCTATACTGCTATTTCTGTTCCATCCTTAAATGTGACTCTGACATCCTCTTTGCTGTAGACCGTTACAAAATCCACCAATCCACTCCAAAGGCTACCATCAAATTCCGTAATAGCATTATTCTGTTCTGCAAGACAGGAGGTATATCTTCTAAGGATTTCCGCTTTGGCATTTCGTTCATTAATCTTTATCTGCAAGTAATTGTATTCGTCTTTCTTAGATTCATACTTCCTGGTCATGCTTTCGTAACGTTTCTGGTATTCTTCCTGATTCTGTGCCACATAAGCATTTTGGTTGATGAGGTCTTGGGTCATTGCTACAAGCATCGTAATCTCATCTGATAGGGTTCTCGCCTGTTCTTCAAGTGATGTAGTGTCGCACAGGGTTTGAATAATAATCTCCATATTACATAGTATTTCATCCTTTTCTGGAATCAACTTATTGAAAGCCGAAACGAAGATATCTTTTATCTGATGTTCTTTAAGGTGAGGCGTAGTGCATTTGCACTCGCCTTTAAATTTATGGTTACATTGGAATATCACTTTTCGGTACTTGTCATTCGAATGCCAAATCTTAGAACCAAACCAGTTTCCACAATTCCCGCACTTTATTTTTGATGAAAAAATACTGATACCGCTGTGCTTGCTGCTCGAACTGTTTCTTCTCAAAATCTCGGCTTGCACCAGCTCGAACACTGCAGTAGATATTATTGCCTCATGGTGACCTTCAACATAATACTGTTGAATTTCTCCTTCATTTTTCTTCAGCTTTTTCGTAAGGAAGTCCGTAGTGAAATACTTCTGCAAAAGTGCATCACCTTTGTATTTCTCATTTTTAAGAATACTCATAACCACATCATGATGCCATTTTTTCTTGTGCATCGGAGTTGGTACACCCATCTCCGACAGTTTATTTGCTATCGTAAAAGCAGAATAGCCCTCAAGGAACCACTTATAGATTAACCTTACTGTATCTGCTTGTTTCTCATTTACCTTGAATCCTTTGTCATACCCAAGAAAATTCTTATAGGCAACACTCGCATGGCCATCCGCAAATCTCTTTCTCTGACCCCAGGTTGTATTTTCCGAAATGCTTCGACTTTCCTCCTGTGCCAATGAAGACATTATTGTAATAAGAAGTTCCCCTTTGGCATCAAGGGTCCAGATATTTTCCTTTTCAAAATAAATCTCAACCCCATGTTCCTTCAGCTTTCGTACCGTGATTAATGAATCTACGGTGTTTCGAGCAAATCTGCTCACTGACTTGGTAATGATTAAGTCAATCTTCCCAGCAAGAGCATCTTCAACCATCTGATTAAAACCGTCACGGTGTTTGGTGTTCGTTGCGGTGATACCTTCATCGCTATACATCCCTACAAATTCCCAATCCTCACGGCTTTTTATATATTCTTGGTAATAATCCATCTGGGCTTCATAGCTTGTTGCCTGTTCTTCACTATCTGTAGAAACACGAGCATATCCTGCAGTCTTTCTTTTCTTCTTTGTATTTATAGGCTCTGCGGTAAATTGTCTTAGAGATGCAGGTATTACCATTACTCTCTTTGCCATGTCTTTACATCTCCCTTCTTAAAATAAAAATCCACTCTTTCATTGAATACCACAGCCTTTTCAATCTCGCAAAAGAATCTCATTTCATAATTGTCATCTGTACCAAGAATGCTGACGCTTGCCTTTATCAGTTCATCTTCTGTGATGTAACTTATGGAACAAGCTTTCTTATCAGTCTTTTTTGCAGCACATATCCAGCACTTTTCATACCCTTTCCTACAGCAATTCATCCTTACAAATGTGCATCCGCATTCTCCGCACTGCACTTTTCTTGAAAAGCAATGTTTGTTATAGCCACCCTTCGGGTACTTCCTTATGTAGGTTTTGACCTTGCCACCTTTGAAGCAGAATTCGATATGATCATCAAACATAACGATTTTGTCCAAGATGTCCCTTTTTCCAAGAATGCCTTCCATAATCACCTTCAGTTCATGCTCCCTTATCGGTAGTAAATCACACTTTTTTATTTTCCGATTGTTGCATTCGATATGAATGTAACGCCCTTTGTAATTGCTATGTTCAACATGGTTGCATGCATATCCGCATTTTCCACATTTGACCATCCCGGCAAAGAATGTCTTTTCATACCCTGCATTAGCAGCCGTTCTTGCCCTTCTATTTAGCCTTTCCTGAACCGCCTGGAAATCTTCACGGTTAATAATTGCCTCATGTGCATCTGAAACTATATACTTTGGAACTTCTCCATTATTGACTTTTGGTCTTTGTACCATTGGCGAGAAATACCTTTGAAGAATTATGTCACCCATATAGGTTTCGCTTGTGAGAATCCGTCTGATTGTAGTTCTGCCTAGCAATTTTCCTCTTAAAGCTGTAACCCCCTTCTCTGCCAGTTCCTTGGCAAGACCATTTATGGATGCTCCACTTAGGTATTGATTGTAAATATAACGAACCCAAACAGTTTCTTCTTCATTTATAATGCACTTGCCAGTTTCAGCGTCCCAGTCATAGCCAAAACAGCGTAGATCTGTATTTGGCTCTCCTTTTTCAAACTTCTTCTTAATTGCCCACTTCTCATTTCTTGAAATGCTCTCACTTTCTTCCTGCGCAAAAGATGCCAGAAGTGTAAGGAGCAATTCTCCGTCTTTTGAAAATGTAGTAATATTCTCTCGCTCAAATCTAACCTCAACACCTATATCTTTCAAATGTCGAACTGTATCGAGAAGGTCTACTGTATTTCTTGCAAATCTGCTGATTGATTTTACAAGGACAATATCAATAATTCCGGTATTACAGTCAGATATCAATCTGTTGAACTCAGAACGGTTCTTCGTCTCAGTTCCTGATATTCCTTCATCGGCGTATACCCCTGCATATTCCCAATCCGGATTCTTCTGAATTAATGAACTATAATAACTGATTTGTGAAGACAGGGAATGAAGTAACTGCTCACAGTCCATGGATACTCTGGCATATGCAGCCACCCTTTTTCTTTTTTCTAAACATGGCAGGCGTGGCACAATTTTGCTTATTTTCGGCATATAATCCCTCCTTGTCAGTGATACATTTTCCCGTACTATCGAACATTTATCAAGTTAATGTCGGCAAATAAACTACCCAAAGATGGACTATATTTTTGGGTGAAAATTGTATCAATTAGCCCATACTCTTCCTTACTAATAACTCCTTGCTTTAAGAGGTTCTTTGTAAGACTCATTGTAGTCTGATACAGTATTTCATTCCGAAATTGCTCTTCACTCAACCTGGCCACCTCCAAATCGTGCAGCCACATAACATTCATGGCTGCAATACTTCCTATGAGAATTACCATAGACCGTGAATGACTTTCCACAGTGCGGACAGATGTACTCATACACAGCTTTACGTTTTACCTTATCAAGATTTATGTTCCACCACTTCATTCTGCACTTGTCAGAGCAAAACTTTTTCTCTTTCCTTCCTGGGTTCTGCTCCACGGAAAGACCACAGCACATACATAAGTGTATTCCATCATCTGCTCGGATCTGTGTTTTGGTTGCCTCCACTGCTGCCATTCCAGCCAGATTGTTTCTTCTACAAAAGGACTTTACTGTATTTTCTGAAACACCAAGTACTTGAGCAATTCTGATATAGCCGTACCCATTAGCTCGTAACTTTGTAATTTGAACTTTCTGTTCTTCCGTCATTAGAAATGCACCTCCCTTTGTAAAACTTCAGTTGCAGGAGCCTTATGTGCATTAGGTATCATTGGTATTGACGCATCATTTACCTTCGTTACCTGCATAAAAATATAAACCTCCCCATTCATGTCTTCACCGGATAGCCACAGGATGGAAGTTATGTGAGGTTTTTTAAAAATAGTTATGGTAAAATTATCTAGTTTAAACTATAATATTTTTAAGAATAATTTTACGTTTGTATCATTAAAAGACTGTTACTATTGTTATAATTTAACTATTAGATACTTATGAGAGGAAAACTATAATGGGAAATCAGAAGAGGAAGGTTTCATTTTATTATCTGTCTTTAGAAAAACATACTTTCAGTCCTGGGAGCAATACCGCACAAATCAAATATTTAAACTACGATGAAGCCGAAAGTTGTTTTAAGAAAATTTATGATGATGAAATGCTTGAGCTTGATAGTGGAAGCAAAGCAATAGACATAAAAAATGCAAATAATGATTATGTGATAGAGATTATTGAATACAATAATCATCTCGTATTTGCCAAAATCGGACAACAAAACCATACAAATACAGTTGCCTTACGTGATAAAAATACACTCGAGACTGAGAGTGTTCCAATGACTACCACACAACTATTAGAGTTATATACTTATTGCTTAATAGACTTTGCAACTGGAATTGTAAGCTATATAGGCATAAACGGTGCTCCAAGAATATCAGCTTTAAAAGAACTATTTGATAAATTTTTATCTGGAGAAGGTGTATTTGCTAAATTTGCAGCTATTATGACAAATGATATACTTCAAACCCTTATTAATAAAAATATTATAAGTAAACTTTCGTTAACGGTAGCAGTTCCAAATGATGACGTTTTAAGCGATACAATTGGTCTATCTGCCGACGACTTCGATGCACTTCGGAATATAAAAACAAGGACAGCAACATATAATATTGTAGCTGATCGTAATAAAAACATATTCCAGTCCAGCAGTAAATTGGCAGAGTTAATCGCTACTATAAAAAATAAATTCGGACATAATTTAAAAAAGGTTACTGTTAACGCAAAAGATTATAACGAATCTTCACAAACTTATGATTTACTGCAGTATAATTTTACAAAAACAGTTACACTTGGAGGTGGAGATCATACATCACTATCTGAAAGTGATTTTGAAGCCGCCTTACGTGATACATACATATTTAATAAAGAGGAACTATTGAGATATATCTGATCTTTCAATTTCTATAGCAGGGAGGTGTTAGTAATGGTAGACAAAAAGAACTGGATTAAATTAATTATAGCCCTAACTACAACTATTATCGCTTCAATTTTATTAATCGTATTCTCAATTATTGATACGGATAAGATTTTATTGCAGGGAAATGATTTTCAATATAATGCCATTTCCATGTCTGCTATAATAGGAGGGTTCTTATTTACAGGAATCAGTATCTTAATTTCAGCTATAGAGAATGAACGCATCAAAAGACTATGGGACAATAAGTACCTTGATAATTTGTATCGCGCTTCCTTTATTGGAATGATATCAAACGTGATTACAATCGTGGCTGCCTTTATTTTATTATGCTTTTGTCTTAATAAACATCTTCAGTACTTTATGGTTTGTATTGAAATAATAACAATCATTGTTGGTATAGTATTTTTCGTTTGGTGTATTAAGCAATTGATGTTTATACTTACAAGAATGAAAAATGATAAGAAATAAATGTCAATAGATTATCTGCTCGTGGCAAAATGAGTTTTTAAATCATCCAAGAATGCTTTGTATTATTGGATATTATCATATAGCAGTCATCATGTGACCGAACTATTGTAAAATAAGGATCATTCGGAATCCTTATTTGGATTGCGTTAAAACAACTACACATCCTCCCTTATGATAATTTATACAAATCTTGACAGGAATTTTTTGCGAGAAATTCGAAGAATTCTAAATAAATAGAAACTGTTAAAGAATATACTATAATTTTATACAAATTGAATATTTTTCCCATATTTGCTATAATGCTATTGTGAAGTACTAATTCCCCAACACCAAGCCCATGGCATTGCTATCTGCCATGGGCTTTAATACTACCCGCTATTCGAATTTGACAAACCCTTCAAAACCTGCCAACTTAAGTTTCTTCACCATTGCATCAGCATTATCCTTGGATGCATACGCTCCAATCAGTACTCTATATAATTTCTTTCCATCCTCTGCTTTCGCTACTTCTGCCTTTAGCCCGGTTTTAACCGCTGCCCTAAAGGAATCCATGTTCTCTCCAAACTTCGGAAACCAGTGCATCACATCAGCATGGTTACTGGCAATGCCAAGTTTATACCCTTCACTGTGACAGATAATATTCTCCTCAGTTAGTCCATAAACCTTGCAAAGATACACGCAAAGTTCCACAGCCTCCTTAAACACCTTATGGAAATAGGCTTCATTGGTTAAGTTATCCTCACAGATTTCAAAACTGATATGCGTGTCATTCCCAGAGCCTTTCTTCCCACTTCCGCAATGCCAAGCACGGTAGTTCCAAGGCAATGTCTGATAAGTGGCAATAGTGCCATCAGACAGTCTACCGATAAAAGCATGCACACAGACCTGCTTACCGCCTGGTTTATACTGATTCCAGTGGTTGCCGGATAGGTTTACACCCAGCTTTCCGTCATCCGGCCCCACATATCGGTAGAGAAACGGGTTATTCGTCCCGGTTGAGTGAACCATAATACCCATGGGCTTAATCGTTCTGCTTGCATTGAAGCAAGCATTATTCGTAAGTATTAGCTTATGCAAATTCATTCCGGATCACCTCACTGTTCAAAAGGAGTAGTTGTCGCAAGTGCGACAGGGTACAAATGGTAGGTAAATTTCAGATCACAGTAAGCCGTCGACGACGTGCCATTGCTACCCATGCGGATGTACATTCCATAACCGGTTGGGATTCTGCTCTGTCGCAATTCAATATGAACGTGCTGGGAATCAGTAGTGCTATCTGCCCCGACAGGAGTACTCCGTGAAATTCTGGTGAAAGTTACTTCGTCATTAGAGATATATAAGTCCAATTCTTTCTCACTCGTATCTGATTGACGGCAAAGAGTCAGCAGATGACAGTCATAAGTAGTTTCCGGATAAAGCGTTCCGCCCTGTCCGCCAATAACCACACTGCCAATGGGGAGTACCGTGTGCAGAGGTCCACGAACGCTGTTGATACCGCCCGAACCAGAAACATTACCCGACATGACATATCTTAAGTAGCTTGCTCTGGTAAATGCATTGATTGTCGCTGTAGCAGTAGTCGTTAAGGTCAATGCGGTTATTATGTTTTCCGCTCTTTCCAATACAAATAAGCTCTCGCCAGCAGCAACGAACACATCACCGATGGAAAATATTTGACTTGTCCAGTAGGATGTACAGGTAGGGTTCGGATTAGTACCAGTTCCATAGGCAATATTTAATGCATCCTGGCTACCTCTGGTAGCTTCAGCAAGCTTCTTGACACTTCCGCGAAGAGTTCCTTGAATCCGTACCTGCACATTGTTTGCAGCCGGACTTCCCAAGGATGTGACAAACGTATAAGTCACTGTACCAATTACTACGTTATTTCCGTTTGCAATGTTCGTGAATGTGATGGATGCTCTTCGGCTTGCCATATCCGGTGCGGTAGCTGTTTCTATCGGATGCCAATGGTTAAGTAAAATTCCTGTCCGCATAGACAGCATGTTATGCGTATCATTGACCATATCATACGTATTGTTAAGTAGGTCATAGTTATCATTTAACAGGCTGTGCGTGGTGTTTAGCAGATCATAGTTATCATTTAACAGGTTATAGGTGAGAGTAAGCATACTATATACATCATTCACATCAAGCGCGGCTAAGGCTGAAAGCACCTGGTTCAGCCACTCCTGTGCAGGAGGTTCCGGTGGTGTAACAATACCATCTGCAAGAGCCTCCTCAACAATGGTAAATATCCGAGCACTTTTCCCGACCACTTCCCCATAAGTAACCCTGATCTCCACCCGACCGACTCCAACGACCGATGTGTCTGTCGCGCTTGGTGACCATGTCAGAACTCCGGTATTGTAGTTCGTGACTACAGGATAGGCAATGCCATCGGGTCTTTTATATATTGCATTCAGGGCAGCTGACGGGTATTTATCTTCCAGTAAGCTGGATACATCAAACTCGATGTTTCGGTAATTATTCTCCCCTCGCCGCCCGATGAATACCGTTACTGCTTTTGTTAAGTCAATCATACTCATCCCTCCGGTGAAGATGGTCCATTGTCGTCACGGCCATGTAACTGCTTCAGTATATCCTTAAGCTTTTCTGGGATAGGCAGTCCGATATGTGCAGCATTTTCAAGAATAGAAATACCCTCATTACTTAAGTAGAAGAAAATCACTGCCGTACGAAGCACACTGCCATTCGGGTTACCCGCTGAACCCAAAATATACGTGTCGAGTATGTGTCCTACTCCTACCAGTGCAAATATAAGGATCTTTTTAAAGATGCCTTTGGCTCCGATTTTACTACAAAGATTCTTATCAATAATGGCACAAAGCACACCTGTTATATAATCGATCACAACAAAAGCAATAAGCGCATATAGGAATCCATCCAAGCCGCCAAGAAACCATCCCATGAACGCACCGATTGACACAAGAGCTGTCTGTATCCAGTTCCATATCACTTTCATAATCCAAACCTCCAATCTTATATTGTTAACAGAAAAGCGCCCTGTAATATAAGAGCGCTAGGAATTAAGTATGGCTTTACATCGTAAGAAGCAAGTTTTGTATTTGCTGTACCACATCCGCTTTTGGTCTGCCAGTACCGATAGGTAGCCATGTCAATGGCGGTATGTCAAAGGTTGAAGAAGTATCAAAACTGTTTATCATCGTGATAACCGGTTCAAGTGCAGCACGCACCTCCATGATGTGATATGGCCAGTCTCTTATGCTAGTCTTTGTTACGGCGATTTCATCGTCCCATGATACGGTTGCCACACCATAATATTGACGGATGGTATTGACAGCTGTTCGTAGTGCCAGAATATGTGCCGCTTTAACATGAGTTACATTGGCTGTAATTGTCTCAAATGGTGAAGGCAGTACAATAAATGTTCTGATAACCTCTATGCTTGGAGATAACAAGACACTGTCCAAGCATCGAAAGATCACGGTATGGCCCCCTGCCACCAGGGTTGATGCCTGGTACACTGTTTTTGTATTGTCACCAATATAACCACTTGTGGAGAACATCCCTGGATCATCCACACTGTTATGCCATTCACCCGAGTCAATCTTTACTTCCACTATCTGCGTTTGACCATCCGGTTCCACACCTGTTGTTAACATAAAGCGCGGTGTTGGGTTATAGATGGATTTTCCGGACACTGGGCTACTTATAACTGGTACTGCAGGTGGGCTGTTCTTTCTGATCGTGTTACTAACCACATAAGAAGAGACAGCATCCAACGAATCAGTAACACTTAGGCGATACCTGGTTGAAGTTCCAGGAGTTTGGGAAGCCTCCGCTGTATAGCTTCCGTGTGTTTCACTAGTTACAATGATCGCAAGTGTTTCATAGGAAGTCCATAGCGGATTACCCATAATCGATGTGCTTCGTTGGAGTACGTACTGCTTGATGGGGCTAGTACCCGCCACAGCTCCGCTCCAGGTTATCGTTACTGATAGTGTCTCGTAAAGAGTTGGAGATGCAGAAAGACTGGAGGGCGGTGTCGGCAAGATATTCTTACGAACCGAATTTGAGGATACCTTCCATCCGGAATAATAACTGCTTCCTGCAGTTCCTAACGTACGTATCTGATATCTTCGGTAATCTCCCCTCGTGTATGGTGGTGATACACTCAGGTTTCCATCTGTTAAAGCTGATGTCACTATGGTAAGCGCAGTCCATGCACCCCAGGTACTGTTATCACTTGAATCGCTGTATTGTAACTCATAACCCGTTATCGCATTACCTGCTCCGGCAGCTGCACCACTCCAGGATAGTGTTAGATTTCCTTCCGCTATTGTTGTGCTTAGTGTAAATATTGATGGTTCGGTGCAGGCAGTAATGTTGCAGTAAATGCTATTACTAACTTTTTCTGTAGAATAAGCACTCAGTGTATCAATTGTCCAGATGCCAAACTGTGTAAACGTTCCCGAGATATTTGGAACTGTCGGATTATAACTGCCACTGCTGGAGCTTAAATTAATTGTTGCTAACTCTGTCCATCCACTCCAGGTACTGTTATCTGTTGATGTTCTGCTTGAAATTCGGTATCCCTTAATTGAACTTGTTCCCCCCGCCGCCCCCGACCATATAAGCGTAATAGTTTCATTACTGTATATTTCCGGTGAGGCGACCACTGTACTTGGAGCTGTAGGAAGTGTATTCTTACAGACAGAGTTGGTGGAAACCTTCCAGTTGGAATAGTACGAACTGCCTGCTGTGCCACAGGTACGGATGCGAAACCTGCGAAAATTACCTCTGGTAACTGGAGGAGCAACCGACAGGCTTCCACTGGTAGCGGATGTGGTTACAGTGGTTAACGCCGTCCAACTTCCCCATGTGGAATTGTCGGTGGAATCACTATACTGTATTTCATAGAAGGAAATTGCGTTGTTCGTACCTGCCTTTGCTCCACTCCATGACAAGCTTACATTACCTTCCGCAAGGGTACTGCTTAACGAGCAGGAAGTCGGTGCACCTGCTGCCGTTGTTCGAATTGCCCAGTTGATGGTAAGAACAATCTTTGTTAAATCGTTACGTCCCTTAAACGACATATAGTTTGTCGTGCTGGAACCGGCATCAATAAAGAGACAGTTGCTCGCACCGCTTCCGATGGAATCAACCAGTGCAGTTGCTATGTTAAAAGTTTTATCCCCCTGCCCTGCTGATACGGTATAGTTATAGCCCGAGGTTACCTTTGTAGGTCGGGAGGCAGATACATTTGTGGAAGAACTCACCGCAGGAATACCTGTCTGATTTCCGGCATATAGCGTCATTGTTCGGTCACTGCCCCAGGAACCGGAACCAGTACGTGTCAGGGCAAGTGATACACTTGTCGGGTAATAATCCTCATATTGATTTCTTATAGATGTAAGACTAAAAATCATTACACCAACACACTCACCCAGGTCACCGTAGACACCCTGTCTGATGTCTTCGGTTATGGAAGGAATATAATCACCGTCACGCCAACAGCACGCATTGGTAGCCTGATAATCTGCCATAGGAATTCACCTCACTCATACACCGCTGTCACCAGCGAATTCACAGTCCCACAAAGGGAAGAAGAAAGCCTTGTGTCTGTTATATTCCCCGACGTTATCGAGGTAGCCGCTTGAGGAACTAAAATCTCTGCTAAACACAATTCATAAACATCGGTACTGCGTGTCAGCGCAGGAGCAATTGGCGAAGCTGCCGCAGTTCCTGTCAATACTACAGCTGTGATACTTCGGTTAAGAAGGCTCCACCGGATTATGATACGATCAATTCTTGGATATGAGCCATTAGCTGTTGACAGTGTCTTGTTCAGTGCTTCTGTATTTTCATAACGGTAGCCGTTTATCCATGCACTTCCGGCCGCAATACTAACGGTCATTCCTGCTGTTGGTGTTACCTGCAGATTTGAGGTAGTTACATAAAAAATACCATTAGAAACTAAGCTTCCGAAATAGGCCGCAAAGTCGGCTGCATCGTACACCCTGTCACCACTGGAAGAATTGAAAAATCCACTCTTTTCCACCTCTTATACCCTCCTTTCATCACGGTTGTACCGCACTTTTTCCGTATTTATCAACTAACAAACCATGTAGCATTAAACGTCAGCCATTCTGTTCCTGCAATGCTTGTAGCATAGGCATTTGTTCCATATCGACTGCAAGAACACACTCCTGCACTTGTTATCTGTAACAGCCAGGTATTAATTCCTGATCCCTGACATCTTACTGTAACATACCCTGACATTGGTCTATATTCGCTTGGTAGGGTATAGAAGCTTAAGTTCGTTGCTGAATTTATGGCTGCTCCTGCAGCGGGTAGCATTGCCCCATGAAAATGAACCGTTTTCCCTATCTTTCTTAATCTCGGACGTTGAGCCGTAGAATAAATCGTAAAACTATTTTCCAAATCTGTATCCGATAATTCAAGATACCCTGTATCCCCTCCATAAATGATGCCCGTGGTAGTGTCACCGTTAACACATACTGCACCGCCTTCAAGGTTAAGATACATGGGAGAACCAGAGCCATTATTACGGGTCTGTATTTCGTTTGCATCAAAAACCATATTTACACCTGTGGAAAGGCCAATCTGCAATGGATTGTCCGTTGACGTAAGGCTGACATCTCGGTTTGACAACTGCAGCTTATAGAAAACTCCGTCCTCACTGAAGGTAGCCGTCTTTACCACACCGTTATCAACAGCTGATACCGTGAAGGTCTGACCACCATATGAGAAGGTAGAGGATACCGCCGGAAGGTTTGCTACAAGAATCAGTGCTCCATTATCGGGATCGGAAATCAGATTTCCCGATTCGATTAATGCATACAAACCATTTAAATAAGCGGTGCCGTAATCCGAAAGCCAGATATAGATATCCCATATCGTACGTGATGAACTTGCAGATTTTACAACTTTTATATCTGTTGATAAAAAAGGACTTTTATCCCTTGTGTAAGCCTGCACAAAGGACTGGATAGACATAGTTGCAAAGGAGGACGTAGAATAAACATACCCTTCTATCGTGCCAGTTTTAGGTGTAGTACCCGTGCCAAAGTAATCAAATTTAAAGGCAATACGGTTATAGGAACCGTTAATGACTACCCTTGCTGCGTGAAAGTATTTTGCCTGGGTAGGGTCATTCCCTCCAGCAGTCGAGGTATTCACAGCCAGCTTTGCAGAGCTTATCATGACACCGCCAGAGAACCTTTGTAAATCAGCCCAACTGTTTTCATCCACTAGTAATTCTGAAATCCCCGCCGGTGCACCAAGAGCTGTCCTAACCTGACTAAAATCTGATTTAATTTTTTGTGCAATCGTAAGTTCCGCTTTTCCAAAGGTAACGCTGATGCTCTGTCCGTCCCTACCATAGCTTTCTTCTACCTCAACGATGCGGGTTGTCATGGATACTCCCCATTTTTTTGAGATGACCTGTACCGTCTGGCCCAAATCATAATCCGTTTTATAAATTAAATTTCCATGGTTATTTACGGTAACATCAAAGGACTGCGCTGTGGCTAGTTCCGCTAGCCTTGTTTGCCCCCGATAGGTTAAAGCGTCCGTATAATCGGAAGGAAAATCCGCAGAGCGAAGATCCTTTGCATCCACGAAGGCTTCCCTTCGATTTTCCCCCATACCGTTTGTAATGTATGCAAAGACACGGTCATCTTCGCTCTCCCCTTCCCCTCCTATCTTGGCGGTATTGGCATACCCTGCTGTGTTTTTTGTAAATGTCTGATCAAGCAGGTTCTCATATTCCTTTGAAAACACAGCCTGAGAAGGCTCTCCAATGTAGAGTTTTATCGTAAGATTCCCCGATGATGGTTCAAATACGGTCTTAATTCCTACAGAGGTAGCATCACATAGCTCCTGTATTTCATCCAAAAGGTTATTATAGGAAACCTGCTTTTTAACCGGTTTACTTAAAGTCGGTGATGAAAAGCTTAGATTTACTATCTGACGGTTGGAGTCTGTGGGTGAAATAACATTGTGGTTTATTAACTGTCCGATACAAGCAGAAAGATCACCGCTTAGGATTTCTGTATTCCAAATAATACGCCTACCCAGTAGTACAGTGGCAAACCGCCCACTTACTGTAATGCTCTCTCTGTCAGTCTGCGACAGCTGCAGATATTCGATTAACCCTACTTCCTCATCGTCATTTTTCCAGATATAATTTCCTTCCTGGATTAGCTCTGCATTCTCAGAGGATGCATTTGCCTTTAGTTCAAAGGAACCACACTGAGAGTAGCGTCTGGTCCACCTCAGATACTCAAAGGATTCAACAACTCCGATTAGGGCACGGTTCTGATTAAATACATATAGTTCCATAGACTACACCCCCAGAAACTGCGGACGATAATAAATACTCACATCAAGCAGTTCCAGATTAACTGACGCATCATATCGAAGGTTGTTTATACCAGGTACAAGCTGAAAGAAATCCGAATCGGTATCCAACAGATAAAAGGCATTGCTTTGTGTAGTGCCGATGATGCTTATCACCCGTTTTCCTGCAAAGTGTGTATATATGTGAAATTCATCTCCTGAGCTCATTGTGGTAAGAATCCTTACATACTCTCCGGTATCCAAATGCAAAAGCTCTGGATTGGTAACAGAGCCCAGTGCCTTGAATACAATCTCACAACCGCAGGATACATCTCCGATATTATCCACCGTTATTATCTGGCTTGGCTGTCTTGCACCTAATTCAATACCTCCCAGCGGAATCTCAAGTGCAAACTCAAGCAAGGCATCCCATGAAGCAAGCTCCTGCCTTACCTCCTCCAGTGTCTCAAAGAAGGGGGATGGACAGAGAAGGCTTAAAAAAAACTTCGGTATCCTCTCCCTTACGGATACGGTCAGAGCCGCTTCCTCTACAATGCAGGAAATCTGCCTTTCTCGGTACCTTAATACACCGGACTTCTTTGGACTGAAGAAACGAAGGAAGTCTTTTCTCAACTCATAGGCTTTATCTGCATTCTCCGCTACAATCGTTCCCTCCAAGGTGATGTTTCGCATATCAAGGGTTGAAGACACATAAAAAGCACCATCCTGTTCCGGTGCCTTGAAGGTATTGACGGTATTTCGGATACTACCCGTGCCGTCCAGTTTTTCCAGAAAATACGGTTTTGCCTGCTTTATAGTTAGGATTTCTCCATCTGAATTGATATACATAATCTCCAAAGGCACTCCTCCTTAATATGACATTGCAAGCTTTTGTGACAGGTTCTTGAACTCCCTTGCCAGTTCCTTTTCCGAGAGTGCTTTTGGTGTTACAACAGATATGTTCTGATTGATTGTAGTTCCTGTACCTGAAAGTCCATAACCAGTGCGGCTACCAATAGCATCATTCCTATTGTACCCAGCGTTTACATCAAACTCCGTTGGAATGGCATTTATCATATCACTGGCAACAGACTTCATTGCATTTTCAAAACCAACGCCGATACCTTCTCCCATATTAAACCCTAATCCGGCAAACAGTGTTGAAGGTGAGTTAATCCCAAAGAAATCCTTTATCCTATCTGTTAGAGAGCTAAAGAAACCGGATACCTTATTCCACAACCAACCGGTAACATCAGAAATTCCTTGCCAAAGTCCCTGTATCAATTTTTTCCCGATATCACTCATCTTTCCGATATTGTTAGCAAAAGCACTTACCAGGGAAGATATGATTAGGGGAACTGCTTTCACAAGCTCCACGATGATCGTCGGCATTGCCTGTATAAGAGCAAGGAACAGCTCAATTCCTGCTTGGATAATAAGCGGAAGATTATCGATAATTGCTGTTACAAGACCATCCACAATTATAGGTATTGCAGTGATAATCTCTTTAATAATCTGCGGCAGAGCTTTGATCAGAGACACCAACAGGTCAATTCCCGCTTGGATTAAAAGCGGAATAGACTGAATAATGGCCCTGATAATTGCCGTAATGATCTGCGGAAGTGCTGCTACAATGCTTGCGATTATCTTAGGTAACGCAGTTATGAGCGAAACCAATAGCTTAATTCCAGCATCTATAATTTGGGGTATGGCACTTATTATGAAATCCAAAATCGCAGTGATGATTGCAGGCAAGGCCTCGACTAGCTGCGGTATCGCATCAATAAGACCTTTTGCAAGCCCGAGGATTAGCTGCAGTGCAGCATCAAGGACTAGGGGAAGATTTTCAATCAAAGTCGTTGCAATCAGAACCGCTGCCTGTACGATGGCTGGGATAAGTGTTGGAAGTGCCTCCGCTATTCCAATGGCCAGAGCCGCAATCATTTGAAGGGCTGCTCCTACTATTGCCGGAAGGTTTGCAATAATTCCGTCCACTAGGGCAAACACAAGTTGCAAAGCACCGTTTGTGATCTGTGGAAGTGCTTCAATAAGACCATTCAAAAGTGTTGTAATAATCTGTGATGCAGTATTTATAAGCATGGGGAGATTCGCTAAGATTGCTCCGCCAATAGAAGATACGAGTTCCAGACCAAGCTGTATCATATTGGGTAACTGCTTTAAAATCATATCCGCAATACTTCCTACCGTACTACCGATTACTTCACTGATTTTGGTCCAGTCACCTCCGGATTCATTTAGTCCCCGAGTGAATTCCCCGAGAAGCCCTACTCCGTTGTCTGCTAATTCCTGCAGCTGTGGCAAGAGAACCATTCCAAGTGCGTTTTTCGCAGCCTTGCTTCCTGAGCTAAGTCTCTGCATGGAATCATCAAACCTACCCAAAGCCTCTAGGGATTCAAGACTCATAACAGCGCCCATGTTTCCTGCTTCCTTGGTAAGCTTTGCGATTCCTTCCGATCCTTGTTCGATAAGAGGGTTTAAATCCTGGGCGCTTTTTCCGAACAACTGCATGGCAATGGAATCCCGCTCTGTCTCGTTGGAAACTTTCTTAAGTGCATCAATTGCTTCCCAGTATACAGTTTCCGAGTCCCTTAGATTCCCGTTTGCATCAGTAACTGAAATACCCAGTGTCTTATAAGCTTTGGCTGCTGTTCCGGTTCCGTCACGTGCGGATGTCATCGACCGCACATTTCTTGCCATGCTTCCGGTCAATGTTTCAAGCGAGGTGTCCACGAGTTCTGCAGCATATTGATAGGCCTGAAGGCTATCGGTACTCATTCCGGTAACCGTTGACATAGTCAGAATATCATCGGCATATTGAGAAGCCCCCACCGTCATATCCGTTAAGGCTTTTGAAGCCCCTACTGCTGCCGTGCTGATAGCAACAAGAGCTGTTCCCATGGCAATCCCAATACCTTTCAAGATACCACCGAGTTTTTCAAACCTATTCCCTGATTTGTCTGCATCATCTGCGGTGGCGTTGAGTTCATCACCGAACTGATCTGCCTGTTTCTCTGCATCATCAAAACCGGAACCCGCACTCTCCAGAGCCTTGTTGTTACTTTCCAGCTCCCGTTCCATACCGTTAAGTTCTGCTTGTGCATTGTTCAGCTGGATTGCCCAGGACTGAGTACGTCTATCGC
>JAEZNF010000288.1 GCA_023441845.1 Bacillota bacterium
TAATACCGGCCGTCATGAATGCATTCTACGTGCTGATTGCCAAGACCTATTTCACGATGAATATACCCGAATCGGTACTTGAAGCGGCTAGAATAGACGGTGCCAGTGAATTCAAAATATTCTACACAATTGTTCTTCCGATGTCCAAGCCTATTATTGCAACAATAGCATTGTTTTCATTTTTGGCCTATTGGAATGATTGGTACCTTTGCCTTTTATTTATAGATAACCCCAAATTATATAATCTTCAATATTCAATGTATCAGGCTCTTCTGTCTGTGCAGTATCTGACATCATCCCTAGCGCGAGCTTCAGGCCAAACTGCAAGTGCATTGGCCAGAGTACCCGGAGAAACACTGCGTATGGCGATGGCGATTATCGGTGTGGGACCCATTGTTTTCGCATATCCTTTCTTCCAGAGGTATTTTATAAAGGGTCTTACTATCGGTGCGGTTAAAGGTTGATTACAGTCTGGGCGAAATATGTCTTTCGTCTTTACTGGTCAAAATAAAACATATAATATAAGGAGGCATAATAATGCTCAAATTCAAAAGGTTAGGCTGTGTCGCAATTTCTGCATTTTTAGTATCCGGTTTATTGCTGACGGGATGTTCAGGCGATAAAAAGGATAAAACTGATCCGGAAGCATCAGCACCAGCATCAGCAAGTAGCAGCGCTGATACGGTTAATGCATCGGATTTGAAACCGTATGAAATCAATGCGTATTTTCTTGCTCCACAGTGTAAGGATTTAGCTCTGGTTCAGGAAGAAATCAACAAAATACTCAAAGAGAAAATCAATGCAACTATTAAATTGAACTATTTATGGTGGGACAGCTATCAGCAGAAGCAGCAGTTGATTGTGGCTTCACAAGAAAAGGTAGACATTATGTTTTCACCAAGTTGGTGGGGATATAATGACTATGTAGCAAAACAGGCATGGTTGCCGCTGGATGAACTTCTTGAAAAATACGGTAAGGATATTAAAGCTAATATCAATCCCGCATATTTGAAAGCTCCGGTAGTAAACGGAAAGTTATATGCAATACCTACATCCAAAGATATGTACGGTACAGGCGGATTTATTTTCAACAAGGCTCTTATTGACAAATATGGATTCGATGTAAACACAATTACACAGCCTGAAGATATCGAACCGTGGCTTCAGATTATAAAGGAAAAAGAACCCGGTGTAACCCCGTTCTTGTCCGCGCAAGGTGATCAGACTGCATATTTAGGACAGGATTGGCAGGTTAATGTCGGTACTGTTGATGTACCGGTCGGTTATCAAAAAACAGGCGGCGATGTTAAGATTGTGAATCTGATGGAAACAGATATTGGAAAGAGAATATTCAAATTAAACCGCAACTGGTATCTAAAAGGTTACATAAACAAAGACGTGGCAACATTGAAAGACAGTACTTCAATGAAGAAGTCAAAGAAAGTTTTTGCATGGGCAGAGCAGTTGAAACCTGGAAAAGCTGATGAAATGGAAGCACAATTCGGATATGATCTTGTTCAGGCAGATGCATGGAAAGGCATTGAATATTTTACTACCACTCCTGACTTGACAAACTCACAGTTGGTTATTCCTAGAACCTCCGGGGATCCTGAAAGAGCAATGATGTTTATAAACCTGATGTTCAGTGACAAGAACTTAAAGAACCTCTTAAGCTGGGGTATTGAAAACAAACACTACAAGAAGATCGGCGAAAACCAGATTGATTTTGCAGATGGTGTTAACGCTGATAATTCAGGTTACTACGGACTTGCACAGTGGTCAATGGGCGGAAGCCAGTTCCTCGATTACCTGTGGGCAAGCGAAAGCCCTGACAAGTGGGAGAAGATGCAGAAATTCAATGAAACTGCAAAACCTATGAAAATTGTCGGGTGGACTTACGACTCCACTCCTGTAAAAGCAGAAATGGCAGCATTAGCTCCAATAGGGCAGAATCAGGGACGTCCGCTTTCTTGTGGTCTTGTAGACTATGATACATACTATCCGAAGGTAAAAGCATCCCTTGAAAAAGCAGGCATTCAGAAGGTTATCGACGATTGCCAGAAATCAGTAGATGCATTTGTTGCAGGGAAATAAAAAGTATTATTAATAAAATAGTGCAGTGAAAAGTAATTTTCATTGCACTATTTTTAGGGCCATTTCCCGGAAGAAAATCCGGCAAAAGGCGAGTGGGCTTACGAATGGCCCCGATACTTTTATTGGGGGGCTTTAAAACCTCTGAAGAATCAAGAGAGTTTGTGTTCTCTTGATTCTTCTTGTAATAAATAGAAGCTATCACATCTATATTACGGCTTAATCAAGGAGGAGTGTTATGATAAAAAAGGTTAATGTACCGGTTTCAGGAGAGCGTTTCAAAAATAATGCCAATTATTGTATCGGTACCGGCAGGTTGGGGCTGGCCTTGCAAAAGGAGTATATAGACCATTTGAAAATGGTTCAGAAGACTTTGAACTTTCGGTATATCCGCGGTCATGGGCTGTTTTGCGATGATGTCGGTATATACCGCGAGTGTGAAATGGATGGTAAAACCAGTACCTTTTATAATTTTACCTATCTTGACCGGATTATGGACACCTATCTGGAGAATGGCATAAGGCCTTTCCTTGAATTAGGTTTCATGCCGGATAAGCTAAAGACAGGTGAACAGACGGTTTTCTACTGGAAAGGCAATGTTACGCCCCCGGTATCTTATGAAAAATGGGCGGATCTTGTAAAAAATACTCTGAATCATCTGATTGAGAGGTATGGCAGAGATGAAGTAATTACCTGGCCCATTGAGGTATGGAATGAACCGAATATTATTTTCTGGGCGGGCAGCATGGAAGAATATTTCAAGCTGTACGAGTATTCTGCCAACGCGGTAAAGAGTGTGGACCCGCGCATTCAGGTGGGAGGGCCAGCAATTTGCGGTGTTGATACGGAAAACTGGCTCAGGTCATTTTTTGAGTACTGCATAAAGAATAATCTGCCGCTCGATTTTATTACCCGTCATTGCTATACAGCCAATGATCCTACATTCCGCGGACATTACATATACCATTCCATGCGTGAACCGACAAGGATGATTGAAGAACTAAGGGAAACCCGTGAAATTATGTCCGATTATCCCCGAATTGCGAATATGCCGCTCCATATAACTGAGTTCAGCAGTTCATATGTTCCTTTATGTCCTGTGCATGATACGGATTTCCATGCGGCATTTATTGCACGTATCTTAAGCGAAGCCGGAGAATATGCAGATTCATATTCCTATTGGACATTCAGCGATGTATTCGAGGAAATGGATGTACCAAAATCGGTATTTCACGGAGGATTTGGTCTGATAGCCCTTAATTCCATAAAGAAACCTACCTACCATACTTTTGAGTTTTTCTCTAATGCAGGGAAGGAATTGCTTTATCGGGATGAAAACCTGATCGTAACCAAAAATGCCGACAAGTATGTAATCATTGGCTGGAGCTGGCATGATATGCGAGATCACAAACCTGTCCCTGACATAAGCTATGTGCTTTCATTACCATCTTTAGGAAAACAGGCGCTGCTTGTAAAAAAGGATGTAGGCGGATCGCATGGTAACCCGATGTGGACGTGGAATAATATGGGCAAACCCCGCAGCTTGACCAAAGAACAGTTGAAGATTTTACTTTCTTCCGCCGAACCGCTTCAAACCGATGCCAGGCTGGTGGAAACCAATGGGGCATATGAAGTTGAAGTAACAATTTCATGCAACCATATTTGTATGGTGGAAATTACTTCTATAAACGATATAACAGATACTTACCTTGGATATGATCCTGAAGAATTTTACGGTATGAAATGACTTTCCTGAGGTATTACTATAATAAATTATTTCCGACAGCAGCAAATTAACGAAAATATTCCTTTTTTAGTAATAGGGGTGTTGGCAAAAGGAGTAAATGTAATGAAAATGAAAAAGCAAGGTTTCAATCCATATCTTCCATCATGGGAATATATTCCTGATGGAGAACCTTATGTTTTTAACAACAGAGTATATGTTTATGGCTCTCATGACCGTTTTAACGGACATGTATATTGTTTGAACGATTATGTATGCTGGTCGGCATCCGTTGAGGATTTGGCTGACTGGCGGTATGAGGGCGTGATTTACAAAAAAACGGATGACCCGCTTAATAAGGATAGCAGCATGTGTCTTTATGCACCGGACGTTACGGTTGGACCGGATGGAAGGTATTATTTGTACTATGTTCTTGATAAGGTCCCGATTGTATCGGTAGCTGTCTGTGACAGTCCGGCAGGTAAGTATGAATTCTACGGATATGTACATTACTCCGATGGAACACGCTTAGGTGAAAGAGAAGGCGACCAGCCTCAGTTTGATCCGGGAGTACTGACAGAAGGAGAGAGAACATATCTGTATACCGGCTTTTGTGCGGTTGGTGACAAATCAAGAAACGGTCCCATGGCAACAGTGATTGGGCCGGATATGCTTACTATTGTGGAAGAACCGGTATTTATAGCGCCGAGTGAACCTTACAGCAAAGGCAGCGGGTTTGAAGGACATGAGTTTTTTGAGGCACCTTCCATAAGAAAGAAAGGCGATACTTACTATTTTATCTATTCTTCGATTGTCTTTCATGAACTGTGTTATGCTACCAGTAAATACCCAACAAAAGGCTTTAAATACCAGGGAGTTATTGTGAGCAATAACGATCTTCATATTGATTCCTACAAACCTTCGAATAAGCCTATGTATTACGGCGGTAATAATCATGGCAGTATTATTGAAATAAAAGGAATATGGTATATTTTTTACCATAGGCATACCAATGGAACAAATTTCAGCCGGCAGGGTTGTATTGAGCGGATTGAATTTATAGATGACGGTACCATTCCTCAGGTAGAGATGACATCCTGTGGTCCCAATGGAGGAGCGCTTGCCGGAAGAGGAGAGTATCCGGCGTATATAGCATGTAATCTTTTCTGCAAGGACGAGGAAAAGTATACAGGTGACCCGGGAGCATGGATGGACAGCCGTTTTCCTAAGATAACCCAGGATGGGAAAGACGGCGATGAAGAAACCGGCTATATAGCCAATTTAAGGGACAGTGCTGCAGCAGGATTCAAATATTTTGATTGTGCGGGGATTAAGAAAGTCAAAATCAAGGTTCGTGGATATTGCCGCGGTGAATTCCTTGTAAAAACCTCGTGGGACGGTACTGCGCTTGGAAAGATACCTGTAGATTATACAAATATATGGAAGGAATATACAGCCGATATCGCGATTCCGGATGGGATACAGGCCTTGTATTTTGTGTATACAGGATACGGAAGTGCTGGTTTGGCATCTTTTACACTGGAATAAACCAATGTATAAAGGATTTTAACAATAGGAATGTAATAGTAAAGGAGTTATGCAATATGGCTGGGTTTGATGATTTATCGGCATTATTGAAACAATTTGTGAAAGACGGTACGCCAGGGTGTGGCTGTGCAGTTGCAAAAGATGGGAAAACCTTGTATCAGGGGTATTATGGATATGCAGATTTGGAGGAAAAAAGGCCTATTGCCGAAGATACCATCTATCGCTTGTTTTCTTTGACAAAGGTGGTCATGTGTACAGCTGCACTGATACTGTTTGAAAGGGGAAAATTCCTTTTAAACGAACCTGTTTATGAATATTTCCCCGAATATAGGGATACACAGGTGTTTTTTAAAGGAAATGACGGTTCATATCATGTTAAAAAATCCGATAGTCCCATGCTTATAAAGCATGTGTTTACTATGTCTGCCGGATTGCCGTATGAATTCGAAGATTCACCGACAGCCAAAGAAATGATACGGGTAAAAGATGAATTGCAAAAAAAATATGGGAAATATGATATTGTGACAGAGGTAAAGGCAGTGGGTAGTGTTCCGGTTGAATTCGAACCCGGTACACATTGGCGTTATGGTTATGGACATGATATTATAGCCGGTTTGATCCAGGTAATTTCAGGTAAAACCGTAGGCCAATTTTTACAGGACGAAATATTCGGACCCCTTGGAATGGAAAATACCGGTTACCGCTTCCGCAACGGAAATGAAGCCAGAATGGCCTCCTATTACAGGAGGGATGAAAGCGGAGGAACTAAAAAGATACCGGGAATTCTGGATGAATTCCATGAACCTGGTGCAATGTATGAAGGCGGGGGAGTAGGTCTTTATTCCTCGGTAAATGATTATCTGAAATTTTCACAGATGCTGGCTAACGGCGGAATATATAACGGAAAAAGAATAATGGGCAGAAAAACAATAGACCTGATGAGATCAAATCATTTAACCAATGACCAGTTAAAAGATTTTAAAGGTTCATATTTGGCCGGATACGGATATGGCTTGGGAGTCCGGACATTGATGAGTACAGCTGGCGGGCATTCAAACGGAACTGTTGGAGAGTTCGGATGGACGGGAATGACGGGCACATATGTATCCATCGATCCCCATGAAGGCTTTTCGGTTGTCTATATGCACCAGATGAATCCGAATATGGAAGAATACCATCATCTCCGAGTAAGGGCAGTCGCTAACGGCTGTTTGGAATAACAGATTCAAAAACACAAATAATGACTATATTGAACGCTCGAAAGAATTTTCATAAAGTGTAGCGCGTTCAATGAATCAAGGTATATGATGAAAGCGAAAAAATAGAATTAGAATTGTAAAATGTTTTTCGCGAAACATATAGAAACCGTCAAAAGATTAATGAATATGATCCGGGATAATTTGTTAAGGAGAAGGGATGCGAGGATTTGAAATTAGAAGAAGTATTCACTGTACATGTAAAGCTGGAGAATTCTATTGCATTAAATAACCATTATGGAGATTCGGTTGTCATGATTTCGTTTACAGGGGATGTTACAGGAAAGTATTTTGAAGGCAACGTGCTCCCTGGAGGAATTGATACCCAAATCATAGGAAAGCATGGAGACAGGCATACTTTATCTGCAAGGTATATGCTTGAGGGAAAAGACTACAAAGGAGAACCCTGCAGAATATATATAGAGAATAACGGTAATATCCATAAAGAACAGAAGAATATATTATTCAGAACTTATCCTAAAATTATAACAGACAGTAAAGCGTTGGATTGTTTAATAAAAGATATACTGATTGGAGAAGGAATAGAGACAGAGAATGGACTGGATATAAAGATATATAGAGTTATATAACTCTCAATTAGCTAAAAGCTACATTAATAAACTGCTATTGATAAATTTAGGAGGCCTTACAAATGTTAAAAATGGTATTGAATGCGGATATTAAAAAGGGAAAAATAAACAGGAATATCTACGGCCACTTTTCGGAACATCTTGGAAGATGTATATACGAGGGGATTTGGGTTGGAGAGGATTCTGAGATTCCAAATATAAAAGGGTACCGTACAGATGTCGTTGAAGCTCTGAAGAAACTAAAAGTGCCTAATTTAAGATGGCCGGGCGGATGTTTTGCCGATGAATATCATTGGATGGA
>JAEZNF010000342.1 GCA_023441845.1 Bacillota bacterium
CATTCGGATTTTATGGAAGGCAGCGATCCCGAGAGCTACATTACACCCGAATGTGTATCTGAGGCAGTGGAATATATACTGAACCAGCGCAATGGCACCGTAATATCCGAAATCACAATAAGACCGCAAAGGCACATGATCCAGAGGAAGCCAAAACAGGGGTAGTGTGAGCATCCTTGCGCGTATGCTCACACTACCCCAGATAGAAAAGGAATTCCCTCGGATAATTCTTTTGTTGAATCGAATAATTTTAGTTATTACAACTTAAATGACACAACATTTGCGGGCCTTTTGGCACCCGCATTTCTTATTTTCATGCAAAAAAGAACTGCTGCAAAACGACTTTATCCGTTGGTTCTGCAGCAGCTCTACTTAATATATTAAAATCATTATGTTACATATTTCTATAACTCAAGCCTTTAAATACCGTCCATTGAAAGCAAACACTGTTATTATTTGCAGAAGAAAATTCATTGTGTATCTGCTTTTTATTACTTTTTGCTTTCATAAAATGTGATTGTAACTCCGCCGCCACCCATTCCAGGGTCTGAGCTCAAATATAAAGTATTATTAAGGTATGAATACTTACTGTCTGCCCGGACTTCAAATATAGGCACAAGATTTCCAAATTGTCCGGCATTTCGTACTATTATTATTTCTCCGTCATTAGTCTGCCAGAGGTACTTGGCATCAATTGTAGCAGGATTCGAGAGATTCTGGTAATCTGCTCCGGCAGCTATAATCTTTGCGGTAAGCTTTCCGGTCACAGAACCCCCGGTTATGGGGATAACGTTACGGTTACCTCTTTTAGTTGTACCAACACTCTGGCTCGATCCAAGACTAACCGACTCGGTTATAAACTGGTTGCCTCTTTTCTCGGATGATTCGGCCTTTCTGTAATCCCACGGCTGATCCGGAACATCTGACGGCTGGGTTACTGTGAATGAATTCGTTGAATCAGGTTTAACGTTTACACCGGATACATCATATATACTTAACTTCATAGTTTTTGCTGCCGTGTCTATAACGCGTCTTCCGACATATTTACCCGAACCAAGCCAGCTGTATGATCCGGAGGTGGGAACCTCAAAATCAAATACCATCCTTACGTCGTTCTGGTCTGCAGCTGTTCCAGCATTTCTCAGGTAGGCGTAATTTCCATCACTGGTTTTGAGCATCAACAACTGTTCAATTTCCATCGCACCATTTGAAAGTTCCAGTTGAAAGTCCATTCCGCCTGACATTACAGTTCCGGATACTTTTGAACCCTTTACTGTACCGCCTTGAATTACAATAACCTGTCTTTGGCCATATTGAGTTTTACCCATATTGTAAACCTGCTCAATTTTCAAATCAGCTTCTAAAACAAGCACTCCGCTTTCCGGCTTTGGAATTCCGCCGGCCATTCCACATGTCCATGAATTATGTGGAACAAGTATCTTTTCTTTATCTGCAGTTTGTGGCAATGTTGGTGTAGGTGCCACAGTGGGTTTTGGTGTATTTGTACTGCTAATTTTCGGCGTATTTGTAACGGTTATTTTAGTATTGAATTTACCTGCAATAATCATTACGTCGTTCATATTTATAGCTTTATCACTATTTAAGTCATATTCGGCTTTATATCTTTCGTCACTCGAGGTAGTATTGAATGCTGATGCCAAAAGTACTACATCAGACATATTTACAACCATGTCACCATTTAAATCGGGTGACTTGTACGCCGCTGCCATTGGGACACATTGAATGAAGGCTGTCAGAAGAATTGTTACCAAAAGCGATGAAATAAACAGCAAACCGACCCTCCTATTTTGTTTCATTTACGTTCAACCCCCTTTTTATCTTTATTAATCTTCTTTAATATGTAGAGTAAATTTCGAAGCAATTATCATAACATCTGTCATGTTAATAGCTCCATAGAGCTTTTTCTAATAGATTCTCATCAAACTCCAGAATTGCTTTGATTTTTTTAGGAAATAACGATAAGATTTTATATGTTCAGTAATGAGTATATTTTTTCATTTGTTTCTATAAGCGTTTTCAAAGATTAATCTTATTAGATTTTAATTAATTCAATTTGATAATATCAGAGAATTTCTAAGGATACTCTGCATATCCTTTGAGAATTCCTTAATTGAATAAGTAAGCTCACCTCCATTCCTAAAAGCTTTAAGTGAAAATACTTTTTGATGCTTATTATATACTTTACCCTAAGGGCAATGTCAACCGAAACTATAGATTTTTTAGTTATAATTATTAAGAAAATTAAGAAACAATTTCGTCATTACTTTTTCCTTACAGGAAAATAAACCTCAGTAACCAAATCCTCAGGAAAGGCGACGTCAGTGGGGTCAACTACATATACTTCATATGATGGGCCGGATAATTCATAGCCTTCATTTTCAACCCATTCAGACAGTTTGATATATACCGATCGCAAACCAAAAAAAGAACCATCCAAAACGGACTTCACACAAAGACCCCCATTATAATTTCTCGTTCCTTTTACAGTCTCTTTTATAGGGAGGGCAAACTCTGTGTCATTACCGGCAGGATCAAACTCAGGGTTGTGATGAAAAGTCATCGGTCTACCAATCAGGGTGAGTTTATCGGCAGCAATCCTTTGATACATCCTGTCAAAATACATTCCGTATCCTGCAATACAGTCATTAATACTCATCACCTTGCGTATATAAAGTATATTCATTGGTTCTGTCTCAACAAGCTGCACTCCGATACTGTCAAAAAACGACATGATGGGTATACCCTTCTCTAAATTCAATATATCATTATCTATTTGTTTTAAAGCATACTCAAAAGTATCAAGCCTTTCCTGAACTTCTTTCTTCTTGCGATTCAG
>JAEZNF010000381.1 GCA_023441845.1 Bacillota bacterium
AATAGCATCAAAATCTTCTGCTTCTATTGTTGCAAAAGCGGATTTACCTTGAGGCTGAGCAGTAGGTTGATTTGGACCGCTGGTTGGTCCATCTGTTGGTGTACTATTTGCATTATCTCTAAACAAATCAGGTAATACGTTATAAATATACTGATTAACATAACCCCACCAATGTGTACCACCATTAGCAACCATAAAATAGAAGTTTCCTTCTACTGGATCATTTGAATATATGAAAGTATCCGTTATTTGTTTCATTGCATTAATCTGAGGTACCATATTAGGATATGCAATATCTTCACTGCCTGTAGCACAGAAGATTTTGAAGTCATGTGGTGCTTTATAACCATATTTCTTTGGAATACTTGCCAGATATGCTGCTACTTGTTGGGCACTAGAACCTCCAGATTTATCCCAACAGTCACCGCTATACGGCATATAATATTTGATATATTCAAGGCAATTTATATATGTATACCATGTACATACCGAACCCATTGAGAATCCGCCAAATGCCCTGTGATCTCTGGAAGCCTTCATATCAGCAGTACTATTTGATTTTAAATATGTATTGTATTTGGTTTCAACCAATGGAATAATTGATTTGGTCAATTCCTGATGGAAAGTCGCCTCACTATTAGTACCCTTGTAAAATGAAGGTGTAACAAATATAGCCGGTTCAATATCTCCCTTTGCAATCATGTTATCGATTATTACCTTTAATTCCTTGTTCTGACCTGGTCCGCCAAATAATAATGTCTCATCTTCGCCGCCACCATGCATCAGATATACAACGTTATACTTTTTAGAAGTATCAGACTGGTTATATCCGTTAGGAAGATAGACGTAAAAATTCTTAGTAGCATTACCCCAAGTGTAACTTAGCCTTTCAATAGTACCTTGTTTTGAACTCATATTTTTGTACTCATTTGGAAGCGGCCTATAAACTTTCTCACCAGCTGCAAATACCGATAGATTAAAAGTAGCCACCATGCTGAGAGTCATGATACTCGCCAGAATAAAGCACATGCTCTTTTTAATACCTTTCTTCAATACCATTGTAAATCCCCCTTTAAAATTAATAAATGATATCTTTATTTTTCTAGAGTTACTAATATATATTCTATAATACAGAATAATGTTTGTCCACATTTTATGGTGGGCATAATCTATCATTGATATACAATTCACGTGAGGTTACTGTTTACAGTCATCAGTTTTCTATTTGACAAGCTCACTGACAGCATCAGCCCAGATTTTGTAGAAACTATTATCAATATGGATGCCATCTAAACTGTAGGTAGTATTCATCCTGCCACTGCTGTCTTTATAAAGGCTTCCTATATCCACGTATTTTATATTCAACTCCTCAGATAAAGATTGAAGCTCCTTATTAAGAGAAGTAATCTTTTCATTGGAAGCATTAGGATTATTTTTCAGTGCTGCAGCTCCTAGAGGAAGGATAGACTGGATAATGATTTCGGTTTCGGGTGAAGTCATTCTGATAACATTAATAATATGCCTGTAATTGGCAACAGTCACATCATGGTGGATATTCGTCCAGACATCATTTGTACCAATCATAATAAAGAGCTTTTCAGGCTTTAACATGGTTATACCAGGCAGACGCCCCAGTACATTAAAGGAAGTATCTCCGCTATTCCCCTTGTTTATAGCACCTTTAAAATATTTCTGCAAGTTAAAATTGGCTGTCAATGAGTCCCCTAGAAAAACAACAACACCTTTTCCTTCTGTAGTAAGAAGTATAGTTTTTGTTCCGGCATCCCATCCTGTATTAGCATCCAATTTATCGGCAAGATATCTGATTGGGACCATAATTATTCCCTCTGATTTTCGTGCCGATACCGGCATCATCTCAACTTTCCCGTCAACTTGCAGCTTGTTACTGTTTTCCGTAAGAAGAATAAGAGTATCCCCCTTAACAATTTGCAGTGAGTTTGCAGTTTTCTTTTCTATAACAGCCCCAAGCGCACTTGAAATATCTTCAGCAGGCACCAACACATAATTTCCGTCAGTAACGCACTGTGTGCTTAATCTTACATGATTGCCGTTAAGTGTAACGTTTATCTCGGAAACAGCTTTGCTGCCTTGCCGGTAAAAACTTATCACAACAGCTCCAATTATAACAGCTATGACTAAAATCAACAGAAGGAAAATATATTTTTTCATAATATAAAATGTCCCTTTATCATTCAAATTTGTGTTCTGCCATCAACCCCGTCAATCCTTATCGCTATTTAAAAAGTATCCTCTTTACCATTACAAAATAAGCATCAGAAATCCTTCTTTAACAGCAATTATTTAAACAAGTCAAAGGCTGATATATACCAATAATCATATAAGGCAATCATTGTCGTACACAGAAGCCTTATAGTATAATATAGTTTATTATATACTTTCATCAGTAATAGTATATAATAATGTATTGTATGTTGTCATCGGTAATTCAATCAACATCAGCACTAATACTTAATCTATTTAATAAAAACGCAGGGTAAGGGAGATACAAATGAAAAAAACACTTATCAATATAAGAAGTCATGTAGTAAGTATTTTAATAGTAATCGGATTTTCCATAGGTTTGTCGATTATTGGATTTTTAATATCGTCGGTATTTTCTTATGAGGTTTTAAAACGCCTGTTGCTATCTCCTGTTTTGTTAATAATGAATACTTTGCCTTTGACCCTGGCTATGCTTTTTATATATTTTCTTACTTCACGGTTATGGACTTCATATTTTTTTGCAGGCGGTTTTTTCCTTCTCCTTCAATTCATAAACCGTTTTAAAATCAAGCTTCGCAATGAACCGTTTGTTCCTGCTGACATTTTGCTTGGCAACGAATCAACTAACGTCGTTAAATTTTCCGAATTACCTCTTGATGCAGGTTTTTACCTTTTGATAGCTTCATTTCTCGCCGTTGCACTGTTTTTATATTTTTTTGTAAAATCGAAAAAGATAAATTGGCTGACTAAAACGATCGGTATTGTACTATCAATAGCAATTTCACTTGTTTTATACAATACATGTTATAAAGATGTCAAACTGTACAGCAGCTTTAAAATATACGGTTCTGAGTTCTCACAGGTTGATGTTGTACAATCGAAGGGATTTGTTTATGCATTCCTGGTCAAATCTAATGTTTTTAAATTAAAGGAACCTGAGGGATACTCGGATAAATACGCACAATCCATACTACAAAAGTATGAAGGCACGGAAGGATTACCGATTTTAAAAAACTCAAAACCTGAAAAAAAATTACCTCATGTTATTGCAATAATGAACGAAGCATTTTGCGACATTGATAAAATTCCGGGTATTGAACTAAATAAAGGCTTCAATCCGCAGAAAAATTATGAAACGATAGCAAGCGAATCCTATACGGGTGAGATAGTTACAAGCGTTTTTGGCGGAGGTACTGCAGACACCGAGTTTTCATTTCTTACGGGTCACTCACTCAGTATTACAGACAATATTACAAATCCATATATTTTATATATCCGCAAAAATATATCTGCACTACCCTGGTTGCTTAGAAACGAGGGTTATTCAACGACATCATTTCATCCTGGTTATTCATGGTTCTATAACAGATTTAATGTATATGACTATCTTGGCTTTGAGCGACGGTTTTTCATTGATGATATGAAAACTGCCGATAATAAAAAGAGTGGAGCATATGTTTCCGACATGGATGCATTCAGGTTCATAATTGATAATTTCAAACAGTATGTCTCTCAGAAAAAAGATTCTCCTTATTTTAATTTTACGGTAACAATTCAAAATCACGGACCATACTCAAAAGACAGCATAGGATATCCGGAAATGCTCAATAAGAATAATAATTTAAGCAATGAAAATTACAACATGATAAACAACTATCTAAATGGTATTGCGAAGAGTGATGAAGCATTGGGATACCTGGTTGAGCAACTAAGAGAAACGGAGGAACCTGTTGTTCTATTGTTTTATTCCGATCATCTTCCGTTTTTAGGTGAAAATTTCGCCGCATACAGGGCAATAAATTATGACATAGGTACTTCCGGCAGCATGGATGCATATTTGAACACTTATAAAATTCCATATTTTATATGGAGCAATAAGGCTGCAAAAGAATTGCTGAAAGAACGGGGTATCCCTGCTGCTGTTGGAGCAGCACCGTTAATTAGTGCAAATTATCTGTCTACGGAACTTCTTAAATACATCGGAATAAACAGTTCTCAATATTTTAATTACCTGAGTGATATCAAAAATTCTTTACCTGTAATTACCGGCAGGGTTTATAAAACAGCCGGAGGCACGTTTACAGAAAACCTAACGGACAAGGAGAGTAAAATCATTTCCGATTACCGCATTCTTGAATATTATATGATGTTTCGCAGTAAGTAGGTGTGCTATATTACATGCAAATAACCGTAATAAGGTTTATTACGGTTATTTCACATAAAATCCATACTCTTTAATATAGAGTATTCTGTAAATCTATTACCTTTCTGATTCCATCCTTCAAATCATCTTTGCTGATTGAAATTGTATTTTCTATTGTTTCCAATTTCCCGACTATTTCTCCAATCTTGTTTGTAGCATCTGTAGTGCTGTGGGTAGGTATAATTATCTGCGGTTTAAGCTGATCCATAAGCTTGAAGCCTTTTTTGTTGTCCAATGACATTTCCGAGTACTCGTTTTCAAACTGCATAAATGCCACATCAACCTTTCCAAGAAACTTCAACTGCTCAGGCGTCAGGGTATCCTGTCCGATATCTCCCATATGCACAATCCTCAAACCATCAACGTCAAAGACATACAGTAAATTATCCGGAGCATTTTCATCAATTGGAGCACTGCTATGTGAAGCAGCTATGCTTTTTACGGATATGTCCTTAACATTGAAGCTTTCTGCTTTTGCAGCAGATACCCTGCACTTGAATTCGCCATTGAACAGCTCATCCATATGATCGGGATGAGTATGTGTATTACAGATTGCATCAACGGTTTTTACCGTTTTTGTCGGCATTAAATACGGATCAACTACTACAACCGCGCCACTCTTTGATGT
>JAEZNF010000402.1 GCA_023441845.1 Bacillota bacterium
TTGGAGAGTCAATTGCTAAAAACTTGATCTCTGAGAATAATTATTTGTTCTGCATCTCGAGAAAAAGAAACGATACGATAACAGCAGAGGCAAAGAGGAATAATTGCCCTATTGAATTTTATGAGTACGATCTTGATAATCTGGAGGGAATTGACGGTTTGGTCGGTAAAATCTTTGACAGTATAATTCCATCTAACGCCGAATCCGTATGCTTAATAAACAATGCAGGCATTTTAAGCCCTATAAAGCCCATAGGAAAATGTGAGAGTTCGGAAATCATAAAAAACATGAGAATAAATGCTATTGCTCCAATGATTCTAAGTTCTCAATTTATCAGTAAAACACAGGACTTTCAATGTAAAAAAACCATTATTAATATTTCATCCGGGGCCGGCAAACATCCCTATTTTGGGTGGGGATGTTATTGCAGCTCAAAAGCGGCAATTGATATGTATACGGAATGCATTGGTGTTGAACAGAGTAATAGCGTAAATCCGGTAAGGGTTGTATCCTTTTCTCCAGGGGTTATAAATACCGGAATGCAGGAGCAAATCAGGCAAGCAAACGCTGAGGATTTTGAACAGGTAGAAAGATTTAAAAAGTTTTTGGAAAATGGTGTTTTGAAAGAACCGGATTTTGTTGCACAAAAAGTGATTGAGGTAATAAAAAATGAGGGGATAAAAACCGGAACACTTATTGATATCAAAGAAGTTGGACAATAAACAGGGAAGAGGTTAAAAGGAAAGTATCTCTGGATATGTGAAAGGTCAAATGGCTCCATTTGTAAATGAGTGAGGAAAAACTTCATCCTTCGGAGAAACGTGAGATATTCAGCAATGATGCTATTGGATTTGTTAATTTTAGTACTCGTTTATAGTTCTTGAAAATTAATAATATATCAGAAGACAAGGTATTTATAAATCGTCTAATTAAGAAACTGCTGATAATGAAAAGAGGGCTTTAACAGTAATATAAGAGCCCTCTTTTTCTTTCTATATGTTTATTATAATATGCAAAAAATATGGACAAAATCATTGTTTTGGCTTGTCTTCCGGTAATTGGACATGATTTCTCCTGCATAATTATCTACATAAGCTTCTAAGGATGGTGTACCGAATGGAGAAAGAAAAGCGTAAAACACAAAAATCGGGTAAGGAAGTTGAAATTATATCGTATTATGATGAAAATGGCAAATCTTTTGATGAACTCATGCAGGAAATAATAAGGGAGTTCTTATCGAGATAGATTTTAAACTGTGATCAGTAATGATTTTTTGCAAGAATGGGACACTGATACGGAGAGATGGCTATTATATAGAAACATTTTTATGAAACTCAGACGAAAGCCTATTTATAACTTACTTGCGGTATTTGAGCAAAGACATCCGGCGGGTAGTTAACCTTATAAGGAAGGGTTTGGAGGGGATTGGAAAGACATGCTGTCTGGAATAGATAACTATGGCGAATATAGGGATAGAATATTCAAAGCAGGCCTTTATTTAAGGCTTTCCAGGGAAGACGACAACAATATTTCGGAAAGTATCATTAACCAACGGGATTACCTTACGGGTATCGTACTGGAAAGCGGCTGGACCCTGGTTGATACCTATATTGACGACGGTTACACAGGTACTAATTTCGACAGGCCCGGATTCAAAAAACTTCTTGGAGACATTGAGAAGAAAAGGATCAACCTCGTAATTACAAAGGACCTGTCCCGTCTGGGGCGTGACTACATAAAAACAGGATATTACCTTGAACAGTATTTTCCTGAGAATGGTGTACGCTACATTGCGGTAAACGATGGGATCGACACCTTTTCCCGCAATAACTCAAACAATGATGTGTCACCATTTAAAAGTGTCATGAACGACATGTACGCTAAAGATATCAGCAGGAAAGTCCGGTCGACAATGGATATCAAAAGGGCCACCGGCAAGTTCATAGGAGCTTTTGCGCCATATGGTTATGCAAAGAGTCCTGAGGACAAAAACAGGCTGGTAATCGACCCTGAGACTGCGCCGATAATCAGGCGGATTTTCGAACTCTATGCCGGAGGAAACGGATATGCCGGAATAGCCGGTATTTTAAATGATGAAGGGGTAATGCCACCGGCGTTATATAAATATAAAAACAGTAATTACAGGAATCCCAAATCCAGGCATTGCTTGTGGACCCATGAAACTGTCGGCAAAATTCTTACAAATCCCACTTATGCCGGAGACCTTGCGCAGCGCAAGTACTGCAAAATTAATTACAAGCTGAAGAGGCTCAGGAATATCCCGCGTCAGGAATGGGTGGTCGTTGAAAACACTCATGAGGCTATTGTCGAGTCCGGTACCTTTAAGCTAGTACAGGAATTAATGGAAAAGAAGGTCGGAGTAAAAAGTGCAGCCAGGCAAATCGGGCATTTGCTGTCGGGCTTTATATTCTGCGGAGATTGTGGTGGAAGAATGACTTTTACTGCAACGCAAAATGGGAATATGTATGTTGTTTGTTCGGGGCATAAAAGGTTTAAAAAGTGCACGAGACACTCCTATTTGGAAGCAGAGCTTGAAGCTTATATTCTGAACGAACTCCGCAAGATGGCGTCATATGCGGTAAACAGTGAAAAACTAATCAAAGCGGCAGCTTTTAAGAAAAAACACAATGATATTTCGGACGGGATTGACCGGATTGAAAAAAGGCTTCAGGAAATTAAAAGAGCCATAAAGGCTCTATATGAGGATAAATTAAAAGGTATTCTGACGGAAGAGGACTTTTCGGAGCTTTCAATGGAGTATGGCAGGGAAAGGGAAAAGCTTAAGGGACAGTTTTCAAAGCTAAATGATAAAAGAAATTCGGCGAATGGGGATGCACTTAGAAAGCGGGTTGATGACTTTATTGGATTTAAGGAACCGGATAAGGCCATACTTTCAAGGTTGATTGACAGGGTTGAAGTTTTTGAAAACAATAGGGTCGCCCTGTATTACAAGTTTAAAAAACCGTAACCGTTTTAAGGTTGGACTTTTGGGTGAATTTATCAAGGGGTACTTTTGATGGGAAGGGGTACAGGCCCAAAGCCATCACAGGCGAAACACCGTATTCCGAACTCCTACGTACCCCAGGGTATAGATATTTTTGACACAGACAATAATGATAACTGCCTGTCGTGGAAAAAATAATTTACAAAGGAGTTGGTGTGGAATGGAAATGGGAATGTAAGGAATATTTATAAAAGATAATCATTGTTCTAAGTTAATCTCTTGGGGTATAATTCCCCGCAGCTCTGCTGCGTGTAACAATCGTAGTTGTCGAGCTTGTGTCGACTAAAAGATTGCAGAGACAAGCTCTGCAACTACAAGGGCAGATACCCCGTCAGCTTGCTGCGGGGAGATTCATTTTGAGTAAAAAGTTTTGAAATACTATTTACTATTCTAAATAAAGATATATATTATAACACAATTTTTTTATGAAAATTAAAGAAGAATCTTGTTTTTAACTATTTTTTTGGTATAATACTATCATGAAGAACGTATGTTCATTTGAAGTCTATTACATATCAAGAATATGATAGTTAATTTTTTGTTAAATTAAGTTTTGAGACAAAATTAAATAATGTGCCTTATAGCTATTCCTAATTTGAAATAGCCTGTGAATATGAGAATATTGTTGTTGCTTACCTTCGGTACAATAACGCTATGAAGGCAGTTTTGAAAGGGTATGGTTTTATGAGTAGGTTTTCATCTTCAATTCAAACGATTATAGAAAAGCTGGGTTACAATCATTCAGATAATTTGTTTTATTACAAGGATATTTTAGATAAAAACAAATTATCGCTATCATTTCATATTATTAAGGTTTTAAAAGAGTTGCAGCCGTACGCTTTTTATTGTGTTGATAATAAACCGTTTGTTTTATTCTTTGATAAAGTTAATGATTCTGAAAAAATGAAAGAGTTAAGTAAAAAAATATGGAATTCCCAGATGCCTGTTATTATTTTTAATGATGAAAGTACAATAAGAATTTACAATGGGAGTTCGCTTAATAAAGATAAGTCTCTTATTGATTTAATTGACCAACAGAAAATAGATGATTGCAGTGAGCTTTCTCCATTTTCGTATTGGAAAGTAACGGCTCAAGATTTTTGGGGATTCTTTGAGAAAAAATATTCTTCAAAAAAATTAAATGTTACATTATTGGATAATATAGAATATATAACTAATAGTCTGAAAAAATACAAGGTTAAGTCTCCTACAAAATTAATCTTAAGACTTATTTTTATTAGGTTCCTTATTGATAGAGGTGTTGATATTGGTTATGGTAATTTTTCAACCGATGTGAAAAGATCCCAGAAAGAGTTATTGGAAATTACGAAGAACAAAAGTTCATTGTATTTACTTTTTGCACACTTAAAAGATAAATTCAATGGTAATTTATTTGATTTAAAAAATGAACCGGAAGATAATAATTTAACACAAGATGTTCTTGACTTATTACATGACTTTTTGTCTGGCGATTTAATGATTGCATCAGGACAAATGACCTTGTTTTCGATGTATGATTTTAATATTATAC
>JAEZNF010000424.1 GCA_023441845.1 Bacillota bacterium
GTGTAAAAAGCTGCATGCGATTTGTAAAGGCAATTATATAACACTTTTTGTATATCTCTTAACTTGTTACAAAATACTACTTTATAAATACAGCAATGCAGAAAATATTAATGTTGGTACTGTAGTATTTACACACTTGGATGATAAAGAATTATTCAACACCGTATTACCTTTGATAGATAAAGTAAACAGTGTGGATAGTTTTAAAGACCTTTTTACACAAGTAAAAAATACAGTTAAAGAAGCTGTTGAGTTTCAAAACTATCCTTATGAAAAAATGTTAGAATTCCTTGAAAATGAAGGCTTGCAGCTTTTTGAATCCATGTTCGTTTTAGAAAATATACAGAGTAGACGCCTTGCACTTTTAAATAAGCCTAATATCCTTTTTTCTTTTAGCAGTCAAGAAAACACAATAACCGGAACCTGTATTTTTTGTACAGATCTCTACAAACCATGCAATATTGAAAGAATGATTAATCATTATATCAATATCCTCAGTGATGCTCTAAACAGAACGCAGGCACAAATTCATTCTATAGAGATGCTAAGTAAAGATGAAAAGAAAACGCTGCTTTTTGAATTGAATGCGACAGACAAAGCATATGATTTAGGCAAGCCGATAATCCGGTTATTTGAGGAACAAGTAAGTCGAACTCCTGACTTGCAAGCAGTTTATTATGAGAATAAGAGTTTAACATATAGGGAACTTGATCAAAAAGCTACATACCTTGGGAAAATACTTATAAATAAAGGTGTTGGAAAAGGAACTTTTGTTCCTATTATAATGAAAAGAAGTATGGAACTGGTAATTTCAATTTTAGCTGTACTAAAGACTGGAGCTGCTTATGTTCCTATCGATCCAGGCTGGCCAGTCAAGAGAGTTGAAGGTATATTAAGCGAATTAAATTGCAGTGTCGTTTTGATCGAGCAACAATCTTCGGGTGAAACCGAGTTTATTATAAATAAACTAACAGTGAACGCGGATGAGCTTGGAACATCAGAAGAAGCTTTAACTACAGATATTGGCTTGGAAGATCCTATTTATATCATCTATACTTCAGGATCTACAGGAAAGCCAAAAGGGGTATTGATTCCAAATAGGGGGATAACAAACAGATTTTTATGGATGAATGAACAATACCATATTGGAGAACAAGATGTAATTTTACAAACTACACCTCATATTTATGACAGTTCAATTTGGCAGTTCTTTTGGCCACTTATTAATGGGGGCAGTACTGTGATACCTTCATCGGATTTTGAGATGACATTAGATGGAATTTTAGATATTGTTCAACAATATAAAATAACTATGACGGATTTTGTACCTTCAATATTTAATTTACTTGTTACTCAACTTGTTGAAAGAGAAGATATATTTTATAAATTGGAGTCTCTTAGAAACATAATTGTTGGAGGTGAGGAAATAACACCTTCAACAGTCAAAGTTTTTCTTACACATTTTCCATCTGTTCGGATTACCAACTTATATGGCCCAACAGAGACCTCTATTGGAGTGGTGTTTTTTGAAGTTACAAAAGATCACACTGGAATAATACCAATAGGGAAACCTATAGCTAATTGTAAAGTTCTTATTTTAGACAAAGATTTAAATCTACTTCCTATGGGACATGTCGGTGAGATATTTATTACAGGTGCATGTGTTGGATTGGGATATTTTTGCGACCCTGAAAAGACAAAGGAGAGCTTCATCCGTAATCCTTTTAATGAAGTAGGATATAACCTCATGTATAGGACCGGGGACCTTGGGCAATACCTGGAGGATGGTAACATAAAGTTTTGCGGAAGGAAAGATCGACAGGTAAAAATTCGTGGACATCGAATTGAGTTAAGTGAAATTGAGAACATATTGTTGAAAAATGAAGAAATTGATGAATGTATAGTATTTTTGAATGAGGAAGTTAAAAGTGGTGGACAAGCCAAGCATTATGGACAGATATGTGCTTATCTTGTTGCAAAGAATCAGATCCCGGTCATAAAATTAAAAGATAAACTTAAAGAATCCCTGCCTGACTATATGATTCCGGCCAGCTTTATATATGTAGATCATATACCACTTATGCCAAGTGGAAAGGTGGACAGAAAAAAACTGCAAGAGATAGGGACACATAAACAAGAAAAATTAAAATATAAGGAACCACAAAATGAAATTGAACAAAAGCTTGTTGGAATATGGAAGGAAGTCCTTAGTGAAGATATCATTGGAATCGAAGACAACTTTTTTGAGATTGGCGGAGACTCAATTTTAGTGTTAAAGCTGCATGAAAAGGTTAATAATGCTTTTCAATGCAACCTGAAAGTTGCCAACTTTTTTTCACATTATACCATATCTATGCTGTCAAAGCTCTTAACTCCAGAGCAAGATGAACTTTTGGATAAAGAATTATTACAGCTTTTAAAAAGTGTAAAAGAAGGGGAGATATCAGTTGAAAAGGGCATAGAACAGATTAAAGAGATGGAGGACTTATAGTATATGGATTTAATAAGGGAGTATATTTTGAAGCAAGTAGCTTCGCAAAATCTTTCCGAATCTCAGGCATATATCATGCTTAAACAAATAAAAGAAAGTAAGGAAAAGCCTGCCGTTGAGGATAAAGCGAGTGATATTGCGATTATCGGTATGGATTGCCGGTTTCCACAAGCTAAAACTCCTGATGAATTTTGGAGCAATATTAAGGATGGAAAAAACTCCATCACAGATATTCCTGAAAATAGAATGAGGGATATTGCGATTAAAGTTCGAAAAGAGTTTGATAATCAGAAAGTTTATTATTCAAAGTTAGGCTATATAGAAAATGTAGAGTTTTTCGACAGCGATTTTTTTGGAATCTCTCCATTAGAAGCTGATCAGATGGATCCATACCAACGCATTTTTCTTGAAGTTTGCTTTGGAGCACTTGAAAATGCCGGCTATTGTAGAAAGAAACTTAACGGTTCAAATATGGGAGTCTTCCTTGGATATTGCGACAGCGAGTCACAGTATAGGAAGTTCCTCGAAGGAATGGACGCGTCTGCCCTTGTTGGTAATATTTCTGCTTTAATTGCAGGTAGAATTTCTTTTTGGTTAAATTTATCAGGACCTTCAGAGGTTATCAATACTTCTTGCTCATCCTCTCTGGTTGCAATTCACCATGCTATTTTGTCACTTAAAAACGGTGACTGTGATATGGCATTAGTTGGTGGTGCAAACCTTTCATTGTTTCCGGTGGAAGATCATTCCGGTGAGGGGGTAGTATCGCAAAAAAATACGGTAAGACCTTTTGATGATGACGCAGATGGCACGATTTGGGGAGAAGGCGTGGGTGCTGTTGTGTTAAAAAGCCTGGCCGCAGCAAAAAAAGATGGTGACTATATACATGCGGTTATCAAAAGCAGCAGTGTTAACTGTGATGGAAGAACCAGCAGTATTACTGCTCCAAATCCAACTGCTCAAGGAAAGCTTTTAATAAATACATGGGAAAAAGCCGGAATAAATCCGGAAACAATTAGTTATATTGAAACACATGGTACAGGAACTAGGCTAGGGGACCCTATAGAGATTGAAGGAATAAATTATGCATTTTCAAGATATACAAGTAAAAAGCAATTCTGTGGAATCGGGTCCATCAAATCCAATATTGGACATTTAATTGCTGCATCGGGTATGGCTTCTTTGATGAAGAC
>JAEZNF010000485.1 GCA_023441845.1 Bacillota bacterium
ATTTTTATGTATTATACATATGCATATGATAAATTCTCTATTTCTTTCAACAGTCTTCGGATGAACATCTATTATCTTAGAGATTTCTTTCATGGGGAAATATTTTTTTGTCATTAGCTTGTTATAAACTTCCTTATTATCTATAATATTCTTAGCAATACTTAAACACATCTGTTTTGAATCTTTATGCTTGGGCATATAATCCGGAAGATTTTTTATGCTTAGTCCAAAAGCCTCAAGTTCTTTTGAAAAACTGTTTAGTTCCTGAATTAGATCATATCTTGTTGTTTCAGTACTAAAATCAAATACATTTAACTTTTCTTCAAGTTCACTTTCATTTTTGCTGTCAAAGTATGAAAATGGAATTTCGTGTTTGCTTTTTGATGATATTTTTCTAAAATAATCTACTATTCTCCTTCTAATTACCATTCTTGCAAAGTTAAGGAATTTGGTATTCTTACTGGAGTCAAACTTGTCGATTGCCTCATTGAATGCCATAAGCCCAATACTATATTCATCACTATTTCTGACATCTACTATCTTAGTAGAATAAAAGCTGGAAATAATCTTTATTATAAACGGAATATAATCTTCAATGAATTTCTCTTTCAGCTTTATGTCCCCATTCTTGATCTTATCGATAGTACTATTCACTGTTTCGTTAACAGATTCCATAATGGTAGCAAAAAAAATCATATTTCATTCCCCAATAATAATTTTTGAGTATTTTATCCATACATAAACGGTGTTACATCTTGCATTAGAAAACATAAGACGGTGAAGATTAACTGAATTTCTTATGTTCAAGTATTAAAACATCCTTATCAAACAGTTAATTCGACAGCACTTATCTTTTTCAGTTAGGAATTCTAGAAATATTTTCGGATTATTTGTAAAAATATTAACTAGAAAAAACATTCTTCAGTCTTATGTATAGTATATACCCAAAAAGCATCCATGAACATTACATTTCATGCTATTTTTCGCCAACCGAGCGCTCAAGTTCCGGCACTCGGCGAGGAATCTTTCAACAAACAACGTTCAGGTCGATAAATTAAACATCCTTCTATAGCGAAGCATTAAATTTTATGGCACTAATCAATACATCTGTCAAGTTTATTACCCATGCCAGTTCAAATCGGGACTGGCTTTTTTGGGGACAGCGTGAGCTTTAATGCAGTCAAAGGTGTCTCTGTAGAGCTTGTAACAGGCTTTAAATCATCAGTACTCTTAAGTTAAATATCTTGTAAATTCCTGAGCCTTAAACATCGGATAATTGCCTTATGGAGAATTCGATTACTGCCCCGGAGCACAATAACATAAAGTTTATTATCCGATGTGCTCAAATAAATTTAATCCGTTTATTTTATTACCATCCAAGCTTACTCTTTATTTCCTCAGTAAGCTGGTCAGCCATTAATTGATGGGTGGTAAGGCTTGGATGCCAGTCCTCACCGTATCCGTTACTTTCGGATTGTTGAGGATACTCAAGAAAATATACTTTTGAATCCCCTTTTGATTTAAACTCATTAACAACATCGTTAACATTGCTGCGGCATGTTTCCAAACCCGTTCCCCAAAGCATGGGGCCAATTGTACAGAATATGTGTGCATTCGGATAATTGGTACGAACAGTGGTAACAAGATTTTTATAAGCTGTTACAAATTTTGTCTTATCTGGCGTAGAAGTTGAATAATCGTTTGTTCCAAGATTTATAACAACTGCCTGGGGTATATAGTTTTTGAACTCCCACTTAACATTGTTATATGGAAGTGTATACGGATATCGATCCGCCATAACAGGTCCTGATTGACCGCCGTAATTTTGACAAACTCCTATTCCCGACCAAGCAATATAATTTGCACTTGCATTTAAAGACCGTGCAGTAATGGCAGCATAAGACAAATAACTGTTTTCATTTTTGGGTGTAAAATGCTCCTCCTTACTTTTCCCCTCGTTTCCGTAGGCACATGTAATAGAGTCACCGATAAATTCTATCTTCCTTTCTAAAGGTGCCGGTGCACTAAGGAGTTTTCCCGAACCGAAATCAAACCCCAGGAACTGGGTCTCACCTTGTGAGGCTTCTGTCCGTTTCCATAAAACAAGCTTGTGGTTTCCATTTGAAAGTCCGCTTGCAAGAGTCACGGTAGATGTAGTGCTGTTAACCGAAAATGGAGTTTGAGGATTACCGTCTACAAAAGCCTGAAACCAGTTTTCTCCGGTAGACTTGAGAGTCACACTGGCTTGCGTTCCGTAAAAATTCAATTCGGCATTGCTTCCTGTCCACGCACATTTTGGACCCTGAGGATCTGAATAATCAAATCTTCCATTATACAAAATTCCGGGCGTTCCTGAAATTACAGGTGTTGGAGTACTTCTTGCGACAATAGTATTAAACTTCGCGGCCACCTTCATTACATCATTCATGTTTATGGCACCGTCATTATTCAAGTCGCACTTCCTGTCATAATTACTATCTGAAGCTGTAGTATTAAAATGTGCCGCCAGCAACATAACATCTTGCATATTAATGGCTCCGTCTCCATTGATATCCTCCGGATTATCCCAACCCTGTGCAGGTGTGCTTATACTCGGTAACTTAGTTGGTGTTGGTTTGGTTGTCGGAGTTTGTGTCGGTTTAGCTGTTGGAGTTGGCGTTGATGTTGGAATTGGCGTGTTTGAAGTACCGCCGGTGCCTCTTACAAGCGCATTTGCAATATCAGGGTAATACCATGTAAGAGCACTTCTGTTTAATATAGCCCATGAGTCTCCTTTACCGGGTCCATAATACCCGTTATCCCACCAGAAAAGGGCAATCCCCCTTGCTCTTGCTTCTTTGGCATAGTATTCCGCATGAGCTACCCTGGAAGAGAGATTATTCTTGTCAATTGTACCGAATTCACCAATTATTACAGCTCTTCCGTTTTTAATGTACCTATTATAAAGCACATCAAGTTCGGCTGAAAGTGAAGCCTTGTCGGATGAAGATCCCCAACTTGAAGTCCCTTTAATATCCATGGCATAAAAATACGGGGAGTATGCATGAATGGATACAATAACCCTACTGTCGTTATTCGGAATAACGAGGTCATTTAGCGTTGCATCCATGGCCGCCGCTGCATGGGTCGGCACCATTATAAACCTCTTGGCATTATTTCCGCCGGTACCTCTTATTGTGTTTACAGCAGCCAAATTCAATCTGTTTATTACCTGACGGTTTTCAGATGTTCCGCCGGACCATTCGGCAGCTGAACCCTCTACCCTGGGCTCATTCATAGTTTCAAAGATAAGATAGTCACCATAGTCCTTAAAACGGTTTGCAATTTGCTCCCATACTTTTGTGAGCTGCTCTTTACTCTTTGTTTCGTTGGCATATGTAGGAACATTCCATCTATTCTCATGGTGAAGATTTAAGATAACATACATATTATCATCAAGAGCATAATTTACTACTTCCTCTACCCTGTTAAACCATGTCTCGTCAATAGTGTAGTTTGGAGCGGCCCCTATATGAGTATCCCATGTTACGGGCACCCTCACGGCATTAAAGCCCATTTCCCTTACCTTATCTATCATTGCCTTTGTTGTTTTAGGATTTCCCCAACCGGTCTCAGTAGGAGCGTCAAGTGTGTTGCCTAAATTCCAGCCAAGCCTTACTTCCTTTACCAAATCTAAAGCTGAAATGTTCCTCATATCTGTAAAAGCCGTAGATGCTGAAACATTGATGCTACTAAAAAGTACTGCAGCAAGTAAAACGAATGAAAAAAGAAATGCCCGCCCCCTGATAAAAAACTTTTTAGTCATTATAACAAACCTCCAAAAATATACTATAGGTTACTTTATTATCTTTCTATTTATATTCCACCTTATTGATTTTTTCAGCATTCCCCCTCCTATAAGACAACAAGCCGTATATATTGGCAAACAACAACAGTTAAGTTTAACTTTTTTATTTTAACTACCATAAAAACTGCTAGCCTTTAATCTTCTTAATTATTGTTTTAGTTTACATTATATTAATTCGTTAAGGATCAATTTTTTAATGTGGGTTTTTAAGAAAAGTTTATTTTACTTTAAAATTAACCATTGACAGATAAAAT
>JAEZNF010000525.1 GCA_023441845.1 Bacillota bacterium
GTAACGCACTATATCGATGAACACTACGATGGTGATCTGATCAGCCTTCTAGAGTTGTTTTCAAGCGCCAAACCTCTTACAACAGCTGATTGCAAAATTGACAATGCAAAGTTGGATGGATTTCTCGAAAAATTCGTAAATGAGCCGCTGTTTTGTACTAAGGTGTGCAGTGAATGCGGTTATTGCAGGACTTTTGCAGAAAAGAGCATTGATGGACCAGATATTGCAATTCTAGATATTTTGAATTTGATGAAAGGGATTACCGAAGATATGTTTATAGAGAAAATTAGAGAACCGTGACCATATAAAAATACGGTAAACTATACTTAACAAAGAAGGTACACTTTATGCGTGCTTTCTTTGTTGATTTGTAGCTTAACCTACGGAAAATATTAGGAAGTATCCATGTAGAAATAATGAGTTGAAGCTTTAGCAGGTATTTTCATGGAATGCAAAAGCGCCGAACAATTATTTTAGTCCCTGTAGTTAAATCCAAAGTGGCATTTAAGGCACATAAAGCTGTGTGTGTTGTTGTGCCAGTATACCATATACATTGGCATATTACATACCGGGCATTTTGATTTTGTTCTTCTTCTAAAAGCTTGTGTTACGCCGTACATGATTCCTCCGAATTTTAAAACCCTTAACAGGTGCAAGGGTTTAATATTTTTTATTATGTTTTACCGATAACGATAAGATTAAACATAAAAAGTCTGGAAATTACTCTTTCGGAGGATTTTCCGCGATGAGAATAAGGGCACTTCCTGCTGGTTCAAAGCCTTTTTCGGTTGCAAGATAAAGTGTTATTGTGTATTCTCCCAATACTTTAAGCGGCATATTATTCCAGATCATTACGTTGAAGAAAACATTATCCTTTACTTCAACAGCGTTTATATCCGTTTCATGTACCTGTTCGTTTAAAGGATTTGTAAGCCTTATTTTAAAGTTACTGATTCCATTAGGCACATTTGCAACTGTTGTATATGTAACAAAGGTTATATTCATGGGAGGTGCTTTGAAAAAAGGATTAAAAAGCAAATCCCGGCCGTGAAGCTTTGTGATTTCCGAAAAAACAAGTATGTTTACAATAGCTGGAGAAATATTTATAATTATCACACCTTTCACAATTATATAGATACCGAACCCTAAAAGTAATTTTACTTTAATTAACCAATTCTATCAATAACAAATTGAAAATGCCTATTAATAATATGGACATCAAATTAAGTTGTTATAAACAGAAAATGTGTGTATAATTGTGGAAAGGCTATGTTTTTTATCTAAGAACTTAGGAGGATTGGGCATGTTAAGAAGAGCTGAAGAAATGGAAAAAGAGATTAAGGAACAAATGAGGGGCGGAAAGGGCTCTGTTGAAATAACCCACATATTTAAGCAAAGTGAATTGACAGGCAAGGCAAGGCTTGTTGCGAAAGTTACTATTAATCCGGGATTTTCAATAGGTCTGCATGAGCATGTAAATGAGGAAGAGATTTATTATATTATAAAAGGAAAAGCTTTAGTGGACGATAACGGAGAAAAACGTGAAGTTAATCCGGGAGATGCTGTTTTGACAGGAGGCGGAGCAGTCCACTCTATTGAGAACACGGGCAGCGAGGTTTTAGAATTGCTGGCAGTGATTTTGCTTTACTGAGTTAAAGAATTGAAAGTCTTAACGGTATAGTTAATACTTATGCCGGATGCTATTAAGAGACCTCTTTGAAGCGGAGTTTTTTAATGTTTCAAACACACAAGGCAGCAATTTTCTAAATAGTTTATAGCAGCTATCAGCCGGTTTAAGCATAGACCGTAAAGCTTTGGTGTTTCTAATAATCAAAGTGGTTTTTCCATAGCGGTTAATAGCATATATTGAATACGTCATAAAAAGATACCCTAATTCGAACATATATTAAGCAAGGAGAGGTTTTTTCTGTGGGAAAAAATGTTTTTACGAGCCGGAGAAAAGACGATAAATCGGTAAAAGAAGATATAGAGGAATCATTTAGGAAAATCAGGTCTGGAGATAGAAGTGCCAGAGAAAAATTCATAAATGATTTCAGGCCGTTTGTTATTGGTATAGTAAGCAAATTCTTAGATAGATATATCGAACCTGAAAACAGTGAAGAATATAGTATAGCTCTTATGGCTTTCAATGAGGCGATAGAGAAATTCGATGTCAATAAGGGAAACAATTTTTTGGTTTTCTCTGAGCAGGTTATAAAAAGAAGGTTGATTGATTATAAAAGACAGAGTACCCGAAATAAAAATGTCTATCCTTTTTCGTATTTTGAAAAGGACAATGCAGTATTGGAAGACAGCATTTCTTTTAATTATGAGAATTCCAGCCAGTTTGAACATATAGAGTTTAAGGATGAGATGAAATCATTCAAGAAGGGTTTGGAAGTATTTGGAATGACGTTGGGTGAGTTGGTTTCTTCTACTCCCAAACATAAGGATTCCAGGGAGTTATCAATAGAGATAGCAAGAATAGTAGCTAACAATGATGAGCTTTACATAAAATTAAATAAAAAAAGAAGGCTGCCTGTAAAGGAGCTTTTAAATTATGTTAATGTGAGTAGAAGAACCCTGGAGAGAAATCAAAAGTACATAATTGCTGTAAGTTTGATTTTCAGAAGCAACCTTGAAATATTTAAAGAGTATTCCTTGGCCAAGTGGGAAGGGGGGAAAAGCCAGTGAATACAGGAAAGGTTATAGATATTGAGAACAATGCCGCTTTAGTCATGACAGATGATTTTATTTTTCTATACATACGGGCAAAGTCGGATTTTGAAATAGGAAAAAAGATTACTTTTGGTGAAGATGACATAATACGTTCAACACGTAGATTTCCGGTATATGCAGCTATTGCTGCAGGTCTGGCTGCAGTAATAACAATTGCTTTTGTTCTTCTTCAACTTAATATCTGGAGAGATAATATATATGCTTTTATTAGCGTGGATATAAATCCAAGCATCGAATTATCGATAGACAGTAATGACTGTATTAAAAAGGTTAAGCCTTTAAATTCCGATGCCCGGTCTTTACTAAATGATATCAATCTTTGTAAAATGAGTGTTTCCGATGCTATGAAAACAATAATTGACATGTCGGAAAAGAGTGGCTTTTTAAAAACAAAGGGTGAGAATGTGGTACTCATATCGTCAGCATTGAATAAAAATGCAAAGCCGGATGACGGAAAAAAGCTTGAAAATATTTTAAATTCTATAAAGAAGCAGGAAGAAGGTCGCAAGGGAAAAGACATGTCGGTTGAGACTATACGGGTAAAGCTTGAAGAGCGTGAATTGTCATTGAAGAATAATATTTCAATGGGCAGGTATGCCATTTACTCCAGGGCAAGAGAAAACGGAGTTAATATAAGTATTGAGGAAGCAAGAAATATTGACATATTATCGTTGTGGAAAGAGTTGTATCAGGAGGCGGAAAACAAAAGTGTTGTTTCTACCGCTGCTCCGGTTGTTACTGATGCCGGCAAGTCACCGGTGCCCACTGCAGTTGTTGTCACTCCGACTGCCGTTACTTCAACTGCTGTTACTTCAACTGCCGTTGTTCCGACTGCTGTTGCCTCAATTGCTGTTATTCCAACTGCGTTTCATTTGAATACTCCAGCAG
>JAEZNF010000533.1 GCA_023441845.1 Bacillota bacterium
CTTTTAAACAATAATATCAGGTCTCCTTCACAAAATAATACCCTATACCCCATTTGGTTCTGATGAAATACGGATTTGACGGATCGTCTTCGATTTTTTCCCTGAGTTTGCTTACATGTACGTCAACTGTACGGGTGTCAAAGTCCGGCATATCCCAAACCATTTCATAAAGCCTGTCCCGTGGTATTACCATGCCTTTGTTTTTTACAAGCGCGCTTAAAATATCGAATTCTTTTACCGTTAAATCTATTTCTTTTTCATTTTTTAATACATGCCTGAGAGCAAAATCTATTGTAAGATTCTTTATATTTAAAGAGCTTCCCGGATTTACCAGAGGGGCCGATTTTCTTCTTGAAACAGCCTTCATTCTGGCTGTAAGCACTCTTGCGTTAAACGGCTTTGTCACATAATCATCGGCTCCAAGCTCAAGCCCTAGCACCATATCGGCGTAGTCATCCCTTGCAGTCAGCATAATAACAGGTACTTCGCTGAATTCGCGGATTTTTTTCAAAAGACCCATACCATCCATGCCTGGAAGCATTACATCAAGTAATACCATATCCAAATTTTGTGTTTTTATTGTATCCAATGCAGTAATTCCGTCATATGCGGCCAAAACTTCATATCCCTCTTTTTTAAGGCTGGTTGTAAGGCCTAAAACAAAAGGCTTTTCGTCATCCACTATCAGTATTTTCATCTTTGGAAAATCACCTCACATGCCACTAATTATACCATGAATTCACTTTTGTGTGAAACCAGTAGTCCATAACGATAAAATTCATAGATGGCCGTATCCCTAACATATAAAAATCCCTCTTTCAGCATCGCAACTGTAAGAGGGATTTTATGTCTATTACCAAATACCTTCTTCGATAAATTTTAGTTATGAGAAAAGCTTATCCTGCGCTCACGGATGCAGCAGTCAAAAACACCCCGGAATTTCACAGCAAATTATTTTGACACAAGTCTATGGTTTATAAGTGAACCGATAAGTGGCCAGAATATAATCATAGTGCATACGTTTGCATCTGTAAAAATCCCGCAAACTGTATACGCTGCAATAACGGCTGCGGAAGCAACATTTGTGCTTATTTTGCTATTTTCAGCTTCCCGTGATAAAGCTCCTCTTACTCTTGTAAGAAAGATCCACAGTAATAACAGAATAAGTATTACAATTGATACCATACCTGTCTCAACCGCAGACTGAAGATACATGCTGTGCGCCATATCTACTGGCATATACGCATCATACATGAAATTGAGCTTTCCCATATAGTCATCCTGCGGGAAAACATAATAAAAGTTATCGGGACCATACCCTAAAAGAATAGTTTTCTTTAATAAAGGCAGCGTCCTTGACCATATATACCCTCTTCCCGAAGCAAACCTTTCCTTTCCTTCAAACAGCGCTGTTTCCGCTTTTTTAATCTCAACAGGATTTCCATATATGTCAGAGAGTAGAAATGTATTGTTCTTCATAAGAAAATATATCAGTGAATTCTGCTTTTTAATATAGAGCATATCTTTATTTGCCGAAACCATAAAGTCCTTGAAACCGTTGGAGTTAATTGTGTACCCCTCATCTTTTTGCGAGTAATCAAGTGTCAGGACTTTTCCCTCTTTGTCCATGAAGACTAAATTATTATCCTTTTTTTCTATCTTGAGCTGGTTTTTATTGAAATACAAAGTAAGGAGATTATCTTTTACACTATAATTGTTCATTCTTTCCTGAACACCGGTTACAGTGTCCTGATAAGATGTGTCAACGGTTGCCAGCCTGTTAAACACCCTGCCGCCCGCAACAAATACTGCCAGAGAAGCAGAGATGCACAAGCAAAGCACACATACCAGAACCTCCTTAACATTTGCCTTGATTCTGCGAAACGACAGTAAAAGCACAGTTGTAACCGCAAAAGCCGCACCCAGGTAAGCACCTCTTGAATAGCATCCAATTAAGGTAAACAGCGATAAAAACGTAATCGTAAGAGGCAGCAATCTTCCCTTCCAGCTATCTTTATAAACGGCATCGGAAAATGAAACGGCAAGAATTACTGCTGCATATGTTCCAAAGACATTGGAATTATATAAAGTAGAATAAATGGTATTCCTGAAACTGAACGAAGAGTTATCAGGGAAGACTATACCGTTTACCAGGCCTTTTAATTTGCCGGGAACAATCATGTTTTTAAATAATTCTGTATTAAGCGGGTTTAGACCTGCCATTTGAAGTATTCCTATTATAAAAATGATGATAGATGAAATATATAATGCTCTTACTGCCATTTCCCGTTTCCTTTGAGTGTCTACAAAAAAAGCTGCGTACATCGATATGATAAAAACTGAAAGTATGGTAAAAAGCCCTTCCTGCTGGCAGGGAAACCCAAGTATTGATATTTGCACATTCTTTGAAAAAACAGCTGAAGCAACACATGCAAAGAGATAAGCAACTGAAAACAAGGTAAAAATCATTACGTTTCTGTTTGACTTTAGTTTGCCCTTTTTGAAGAACCATACTACAGGTACTATAGAAGCCAGGGCCACAACATATAACAAGGCTGCCTTCCAATAGGCAAAAAAGTCGTAGAAATCTTTTTTACCTCCCACAGTATAATCAATTACTTTTAACCTTACAATCAGGGGAATGACAGCAAGTGTAAATATAACTGGCATAATACAAAGAATGTCTTTTAATACATGATTCAGGTGATTATTACTATTTGTAGTTTTTTTACTTGCTTTCATTTATTGTTCTCCCTCATTCCCATCATGTTAGAAGCAATTTCTACATTGTGCTTTTTAAGTAATTTTTAGGCATTGCCTATTAATATGGATAAACAACTTTATAATTGAATTTATTAAGTAGCCAAAAAGCGTTAAGGCATCGCTATTTTTCGCTACTTAATATTTTAAGGTTTAAAGTTGTTTATCTTGAGTCACAGATGAATACTTAAGGCTTTAAAAACGGGATGACCTTTTGGTCACCCCGAATATTAGGGCCATTTCCCGAAGGGAAATCCGGCAAAAGTCGAGAGTGGACTGGTCATTCCGCTTCGCTCCATTGCTCGTCTATGCATCCTAGGCTTACGAATGGCCCAGAGACTTTTATTATTACAGCATGTTACTTAGCTCATTTACCATTTTTGCAATTTCTGCCCTCGTTGTCAACCCCTTCGGATCAAAAAGGTTTCCCGGTTTTCCCGCCATTATGTTCATGCCGGTTACAGTCTTTATATGTTCAACTGCATAACCGGATACCAGGCCTTTATCTCCAAATGATAATTCCTTTCCGGTATTTCCTTTATTTTTTCCGGCCAGGGTTATTGCTTTTGAAATCATTACAGCAGCATCCTGCCTTGTAATATTGTCATTGGGCTTGAATTGTCCGTTCCATCCGCTTACGACACCAGCCTCAGCGGCTGCGTTCACATACTCAAAGTACCAGTCATTCTTTCCTACATCCGAAAATCCTTTGCCTGAGCCTTTTGAATTGAGTTTTAAAATCTTTGATAAAAGTACGGCAAATTCAGCCCTGGTTATTTTATTATCCGGTCTGAATGAACCGTCTGTATAACCGCTTATGACTTTTTTAGAAGCCATATTGGATATGTATTTGAAGGCCCAGTGTGTATCTTTTAAATCATTGAAGGATATTTTAACTTGAGTATCCTCAGCTTCAGTT
>JAEZNF010000538.1 GCA_023441845.1 Bacillota bacterium
TGTTATATCTTTGAAGCAATAATCCCCAAATTGTTTGGAGTAATGCGTTTAATGTAACATTATTACCGGAAGCAATTTTTACAAGTTTATTGGTAGTATCTTCATCAATTTTTATCATATATTCTTGAAGTTCAAATTGTTTTTGACAATTAATACCTTGAAGAACCTTCGGTATATCAATTGGTGTATCGTAATCTTTTAAGTAATCAGTCCAATAGGCCAATGCAGTATTTTTATCCTGGTTAGTCAACCATTTTACATAATCCTTGTAAGAGTTAGGTTTACCGGAATCATGATTATACTCATGATTCTGGCTAATTAACTTATAAATATCAAAAAAATCAACAAGAATTTTTGTTCCAGACCAACCATCAACGATAATATGATGAAAGCTCCAAATAATAGTAATTTTTTGTGGGGCAATTTTAAATACACTCATCCGGGTCAAGTTTTCATTTGTTATATTGAAACCTCTTTTTTTATCTTCTTTTTTATAGTCATCGATATAGGATTTAATACTATCAGGAGTTAAATCGGATATATCCCGGTAATTGATATTAACTTGTTTTTCACGCAAAATAACTTGTTTTGGTTTTTTTATATTGGTATACACAATATTTGTTCTTAATACATCATACTTTTCAACTATTAAATTAAGGCTTTTCTCTAAACATTTTATGTTTAAATCGTTTGAAATTACAACTTCAAACTGTATAAAATATGCACTTGAATCTTTTTGTAATAAGTAAGTGTATAAAATTCCCTCTTGAATGGGGGTAAGTGGATAAATATCCTTTATTATGTTTTCAGTGCTCATAAATACCGCCTCCTTGAAGAATTATTTGCTGTTAAATAATCCTATTATATTATCAAGTTCTTCCTGAGAAATATCTTGTTCAAAATCACTTAACTGCACATCATTTAATTGAGAATTGTTACAACAATCAGTTATTTCTATCAAATTGCGTTGGTAACAATTTGCCAATTCTTTGATACTTTCGGGCAAAAATTCGTTCTTATTGTAATAAAACGAAAATACCATTTCCTCATTTATGATAACTGCTGTAATATCTATGCTATTTTCTCTTATCATTTCCGGGTAAATATCATCGTTCGATAAGAACTGAATGAGTTCAAAATCATTATCCTTTAATTCATTGAATTTACCTAAATAATTGAAATTTATATCTAATTTAGATACAACATCCCTAACCACAGACCTTTCAGATATATACTTCAAAACACCAAAACCAAAACCTTTATTGGGTATAGCTCGCAAACTCTCTTTAGTTATTTTAATATTTTCAGGTATACTGTTTTTTTGAGCTGTTCTCAAAATAATGGGATACTGATTTGTAAACCATCCTACAGTTCTGGAAATATTAAATCCTTTGATTACGTTTTCTCTGCCATGACTTTCAAGGTTAACCTTTAATTCATTGATACCTTTCCAATCATTAAATGCCATTATTAACGCTGTCAATAAAAGATCGTTTATTTCAGTACGAAAAGCTTTATTGGATTCCTCAACCAATTGTTTGGTTTTAGCCTTTGTTAAAATACATTTTTCAATTTCAACATCTTTAAAATAGCTTTTTTCAATGATTGCATCTTTTTTGATAACAGGTATTTCTGTTTTTAATATCTCCTCCCAATATGCTTCTTCACTTTTCAATTCGGGACTTTCAGCATATTTGTAGATTTCATTCGTCCATTCTTTAAATGAATTGGTTTTTTCTTGGTACTTGATTTCATTATTCTTAGTTAATTGCTCATAACCGTCCATCAAATCTTCTAAAATAATTCTCCAGGAAACACCGTCCACAACCAAATGATGAACAATAATCCTTAGGTAATCACCGTACTGGGTTTTAAATAATAATAATTTAACTAGCGGACCTGTCGAAATATTAAAACTCGATTGGATCTTCTTTGATTCATTTGCAATTCGGAGTTCACAATCTTCATCATCTCTTATATCAATTTTAATAAGTTCAAATGCCCCATCATTAATCTCCCTATTATATTGTTCAATTGTATTATTTCTGAAATTAAATACAATTCTTAATGCATCATGATGTTCAATTATCCTTTGAAAAACTTTCTTCAACTTTTCTTCATCAATACCAAACTTATTAAATATTAACGCAGATTGATTAAAATAATTGGGACAATTATTTGTTTCAAAAAACCACTTTTGAACCGGTGACAATTCAACTCTTCCTTCAACCGGTGCTTGTATAATTTCAACGTCGGCAACTTTTAATTTCTTTGACAACTCTCTAATGGTCGGATGATCATAAATATCTTCATTATTTAAAATATATCCGAACTTTTGCAATCGGGATATAATCTGGATATTTTTAATGGACTCTCCGCCTCTGTCAAAGAAATTATCGTTAACACCGATTTCGTTAACGTTTAATACTTCCGACCATATTTTTTGTAATAAAATTTCCAATTCATTAATTGGTTCCTCACTTGTTGTAATATCCATTTGAGGTTCCGGCAGTTTTTTGTAATCTATTTTGCCATGCTCGGTTAAAGGTATTTCGGTAATACGCATTAACCTATTGGGAATCATATATTCGGGTAGGTAATATGTTAAGAATTGTCTAACATCATTCTCATTCATAGAATAATCGGTAACATAATAGCCCCATAAATTATTCTGGTTATTTGCGACTACTATTGCACTTTTTATTTTACTATTCTTTAGTAAAGTATTTTCAATTTCACCAAGCTCCACCCTATATCCGTTAATTTTAACTTGTCTATCAACCCTGCCCATAAACTCAAGGTTTCCATCAGGTAACCATCTTACTAAGTCGCCTGTTTTATACATTTTTTGATTTTTATCAAAAATATTCGGTATAAACTTTTCTTGATTGAGAATTTCATTATTTACATACCCTTTCGCAAGGCCCTTTCCCGCAATAAATAATTCTCCAACCACTCCTATCGCCAAAACATCATGTGACTTGCCTAAAACATATGTTTCCACATTATTAATAGGTTTCCCAATAACAGTAGTATTTTCAGTAGTCAACCCTTTAAAATAGGTTGTAGTAATGGTCCCTTCCGTAGGTCCATACTCATTAATAATTTCAATTTCAGGGTTCTTCTTATTACTTGTATTTATAATATCCGGATCGGTCTTTTCACCTGCAAGCACAACAAACCTTAAGCTTGCCAAATCAGTTTGATCAGCTTCCTCAACAATCATCTTATATAATGAAGGCGTTAAACTGATGTTAGTTACAGCATTCTCCTTAATAATACCGGGTAAATTCGCTTTTTGACTATCTTTCATAAGTACTAAACTTCCACCCGATAATAAACTACAGTAAAAGTTAGTCCCAAACCCGTCAAAAGCAACGGATAATACCTGTAAAGTCACATCATCCCCGTTATAGCCATATTCGTTTATTCTCCATGTTACGAGATTAGCTAAACTTTGATGTCCAATCATAACTCCCTTTGGTTTTCCAGTTGTTCCGGAAGTATAGATGATATAAACCAAGTCCTCATCAGAATTAACTTCGTCTAAATCACTATCGGAATAGGTATATATTTTACTATCATAAATATTAATAAATTCTGCCGAATCGTTAATCTGATTTGAAAATCTATCCTGTGAGATAACAAACTTAATCTTGCTATCATTTAATATGTAATTAATTCTTTCTTCCGGATATGTTGGATCAATCGGAATATAAGCACCGCCGGATTTAATAATACCTAATAGTCCAATTATTAATTCAAAGGAAACTTCCATCATTATTGCGACAGTGTCATTAGGCTTAATACCTTTTTCCCTTAAATAGGCAGCTACTTGATTGGATTTTTTATTCAATTCTTGATATAAAATCTTTTTCCCATCAAAAATAACAGCAGTTTTATCCGGATATCTGTTAGCCTGTGATTCAAAAAGGCTTTTTATTGAGCATATACCCGATATCTCTTTTTTAGTATTATTAAAATCAAACAGTACTTGTTCTTTCTCTGCCTTCGTTAACATATTAAAAGAATCTATGTTATTATGCGGTGAAGCCACGATTCCCTTTAAAATATTAATATAATGCTGCATTATTCTATTAATGGTTTCTTTTTCGAATAACTCTTTACTATATTCGATATAGAAAGACAGTGTTTCATTCTTATCGGTAGCCATTAATGCAATGTCGCTTCTAGAATATCTAATTTTCACATTATATTGCGATATTTTGAATTCACCGATTTGAATATCCTCAAAAATGCCCACCTCATCAGCATTTTGCAATACAAAAATGGCGTCTAATAAGGGGTTCCTATTGAACTCTTTCATAAAATTAAACTTATTAACAAGTAATTCAAATGGATAGTCCTGGTGCTCAAATGTTTTCAATGAATTATTCTTGATTTCCTGAAGAAAATCTGTAAACTTTTTAGACCCAAGAGGATAATTTCTCTGCGGCAAAATGTTTACAAACATTCCAACCATGTTTTGTATATCACTATGAATTCTGCCTGCTGCCGGAGAACTTACTACAATATCTTCCTGTCCGGTGTATTTAGAAAGGAGAATATTATATGCAGCCAACAATACCATGTATATAGTTGAGTCGGTGTCTGCACATAGCTGTTTTAATTGCTTTGTAAGTTCTTTATCAATGTCAAAATAGATACAATCACCCTCAAAACTCTGGTACATTGGTCTTTTATAATCCAAAGGCAAATTCAAAACCGGTATTTCATCTTGAAATAGATTGTTCCAATAATTTTCATGTTGCTTTAAAACTCCGCTGCTAATTAAATCTTTTTCCCAAACTGAATAATCCTTGTATTGAATTTTTAAAGGAGTTAAACTACCGCCTTCGTATATTACTTTCAACTCGTCAAAAAGAATTCTTACAGATACTCCATCAACGATAATATGGTGAAAATCTACTAAAAGCAACTGTTTCCCCTGAGAAATTTTTCCTGAAAATACTCTAAAAAGTGGCGCCTTATCTAACTCAAAAGGTTTCACAACATTGCATATAACATTGTCAATGTCTTCTTCATCTATATCCATTATATTGATTTTAAATTCAGGAGCTTTTTCTATTTCCTGTACAATCTCATTATCAATTATTTTGAATGATGTTCTCAAGCTTTCGTGTCTATGCATTAGCGTTCTGAAAGAATCTTCCAATCTTTTAATATCAACATCCCCATCTATAATCAAAGCAAAGGGAGTATTATAGACCAATCCGGAACCCTTTCGCTGTAATATTGAATACAATCGCTTTTGAGCAGAAGATGCGGGATAGAACAAACTTTCAGCAACCTCAATTATTGGCGAATATTTAGCTTCTTTCCCACCTTGAATGTATTCAGCTATTCCCTCAATGGTTGGATTATTAAATATTTCTTCCAAAGGCATATCTATATTAAATTCCTTGTTTATCCTTGATGAAAGAGTTATTACCTTTAAAGAATGCCCACCCAACTTAAAAAAGTTGTCATTGATGCTTATCTCTTTTTTAGTTTCAAATAATTCCTGCCAAATCAAAACCAGTTTTTCTTCGATAGAATTTCTGGGTTTCTGATATTTGGAATTACTTTCTTTATTATGATTATTTTTTTCTATAGTATTTATTAGTTCACATAAATCGACATCTTCTACATGTTCGGAAAGTCTAGGAATTACCTCCATACGGTATGAATTAATCTTACAACCCGTTGTCCCGGTTTTTTCAATTATGTAATTTTTAAGTTCTTCTTTAATCAAGTTTAAATCCATTGTATTGCATAACGATTGACCCTCACACTTTTTTGTGAAAAACATATCAATATTGGGAGTTAAACCATTTAAAATTGCGGATTGCATTACAATTGAGTCTGCGTTTATTCCTACATAGCAATTATTAGTCCCCTGGTATAAAATATGTTTTAAAGAGTTAAGGCCC
>JAEZNF010000566.1 GCA_023441845.1 Bacillota bacterium
GTGCTGGGTAAGATAAAAGACAAAAAACAGGCTGCATATTTAGCAGACTCATACAGGATTTTAGCAAATGCATATAATATTTATGCCAATGTCAGAGATTCCGAAACCAATATATCCAAAGCGCTGTCGGCATTGGAAGAGGCCCTTAGATTGTATGACAAAGAGAAAAATCCCGGTGATTATGCATATGTCCATATTCACAAGGCATATTCCCATTACTTGCTGGGTAATTTGAAAGAGCCTTCGAAAAATTATGCCCGGGCTTTGAAATCCTGTGAAGAGGCTTTGAGTATATTCAAAGGGGAGACAAGCCCCAATGAGTATGCAGATGCTAAAGAGGTTGAAGGAATTGTTTATCTTTGTTCTTACAACATATCCGGTGATGTAAAAGACGTTAATATGGCTTTAGAGGCTTTTGCCGGAGCCTTGAAATATATTAATCCGGAGAAACACCCCGATAAATATTTACATTTACAATGTTTTTTAGGAACTACATATCAAAACTTAATGACAAGCAAACCTACACAGGATACTTTTGATATGGGTATCAGCGCATACGAGGAAGCTCTGAAATATTGCAGCATCGAAGCAGAACCAACTAACTATGCGTATGTACAGTATCAATTGGCAGGAATATATATTCAGTTATCCAACGTTTCCAAGCCTGCTGAAAATTCTCAAAAAGCTATCAATGCGTTAAATGAGGCTGCAAAAGTATATACCATAGAACAACAACCGGTTCACTATGCAAATGTGCAAATTTACCTGGGTGCATCATACAGTATAATGGCAGGTGCAAAAGGTGAAGAGAAATACTACACAAAAGCAATTAAGTCATTTGAGAATGCATTAAAGATTTATTCATTTGAAAAATACCCCATTGATTATGCTCAAACAAATGTGGAATTAGGAAAAGCATACACATATCTTAGCGATTTAAGTAATGCAGAAGAAAATGTAAAAAAGGCTGTTGAGTGTTTTGATGAGTCTTTAAAGATATATACCATGGAAAAGAATGCGGTTTATTATGCATATATTCAGGGTAATTTGGCAGGTGCATTTGAAAGACTTGTAAAACTCAAAATTGAACCCCTTAAAAACATAAAGAAAACTATCGACGCGTGCAATGCAGCAATTCAGGTTTTTACACCCGAAAGTTTCCCATCATATTATGCTAATGCCCAGAGAAAACTGGCAAATGCATATTCCTCTTTAGCCGGTCTACAGGATAGGGAAGGGAATCTAATAAAAAGTATAGCTGCATATAAAGAGGCATTAAAATTCTATTCCCTTGAAACAATGCCTGATGCATTTGCAGATACTGAAAACAAATTGGGAGATGCCTATATTTCCCTGGCTGAGATACAAAATTCCGTAGAAAACAAAAAGCTGGCAGCGGAATGTTTTGATGAGGCTTTAAAATTCTATACAAGCAATAATTATCCTGCGATTCATGTGAAAATAACAGATAAAAGGAAGCTGGCAACACAATAAACAATACAAAAAAATAGCTTTAGAAGTTCCCTAATGGAAAGGATGTAAAGAACCCTGCAAAATTTTGTGTAAAACATGAAGTTTTGCAGGGTCTCGTGTAAGCCGATAAGGATAAGAAACCTTAAAAGATTCGCTCTAATGAAGATTCCACTATCATTTTATCGGCTAGCATTTGGAGTTGATGAAATTGGTATGTGAAGACTGTGAAAACACAGGCTTACTTAAGCTTTCCCTTTTGAGTCCAGAATCCCCACGCACCGAATATATCAATTGTTATGGCATCTCCATAAAAACTTATGTTGTAAGTAACATCAGACGTGTCATTGAGAGGTTTGAAGGTAAATGTGAATTGTTTTTCATCAATCCATTCGCCCTTTACTGCAATGGAATTACCTGATTTCATGGGGCCATCCTTGAGGTTGTCATTGATTCTCCACACCCCATCCAGACCAACAATGTATTTATAGTCGTCGCCGCCACTTTTATTCTCAAATATACATTCATTATCCTTTTCAAAGACGAATGAAATTTCGGTTTTATCATCCAGAACATAAGTTTTTCCTGAGATTTCTTTTGCAAAGCTACTTAACTTTTTAGGAGTTGATGGCTTTGGAGCTTCAGACAATTCCTTTTTGATTTCAAGCAGTTTATCATATGCGGTTTTGTTGGCAGGGAGGCCTTTTTTATCAGATATGGAACTGATTATAAAGCTTCCCACCAAATCTTCAGGCAGGAAGAAATCAGAGCCGTCAAGTCCTGAAGTAATTGCAACCACCAAGTCATATTCAGGCACAACAAAAATATATTGTCCGCCAAAACCTCTTGCGGAGTACCCCCCAAAGTTGTTCATCCACCAGTGATAACCATAGCCGTATTTACCGGCTAACCCGTCAAGTGTATCTATTTGCTTGCTTGTTGATTCCCTGATCCATGATTCCGGTATAAGCTGCTTACCCTTCCATTTTCCGTTTCTCAGGTAGAGATATCCGAATTTAGCCATATCCTCAGGCTTTAAGAAGAGTGCTGCACCTCCAATGCTTATGCCCGTTTTATCTTGTTCCCACTGCTTTTCTTTGATTCCCATTGCCGCAAAAAGCTTTTTCTCAGCATAATCCGCTTCTTGTTCTCCTGTGGATTTCTGAACTACAGCTGAAAGAATATGGGAACCGCCGGTATTATAATAAAATTTTTCTCCAGGCTTTGTTGTAACAGGCATATCCAGTATGTACCCTATCGGATCATCGCTATTCTTCATATTCATCCATGAATCCTCTTCACCGTATGAACCGTCTTCACGCCAATCGAATCCGCCGGTCATCATGAGCAAATTTTTCAGTGTCATGCTGTTTTTGTTTTCATCGGGATTCTTCACTTTTCTTTCCGGGAAATAGCCAAGCACTTTATCCTCTAT
>JAEZNF010000590.1 GCA_023441845.1 Bacillota bacterium
CCTTTCTCCATGTCATACCCTGAATCAGGCTGGAAGTTTATTTTTACGGTTTCAGTACTGATTTTCGTTAAATCAGCAGTAATCGTATCTATCTTTTCACTGCCTTCTGTTTTGATGATATTACATACTGTGGTATTCCCTTCAGTTTTTGTTATAATGCTATACGGTTCAGCAACCGGAGAAGCAGCCGGAACCCCGGTTTGCGGCTGAGTTAGCTGATTATTATTGGTTGTTTGACCGCCGCCCGGGTTAGTGGTAGCTATAGCGGCAGTTGTTACCGTAATGGCTGCACCAGCTTTAGCAAAGGTGTTACTGCTATCTGCACTTTTGATATTCGCATGTACAATATATTTTCCTGCCACACCAACACTTAATATACCATTTGTAACCGAAGCATTCGGGGTCGTCTGACCGTTTTCCAGTGTTACGCGGAAGTCATAGCTCCCTGGCTTTGACGAATTCTTGTATAGATGTTGCTGGTAAGTGTAATATAGATAGTCTGTGAGATTGATTTTATCTGCAGTAGTAATACTTATAGGTATATTGGAAAACCTCAGCTGTTTTGATGGCTTTACTCCAACTTTACTGGCTATCGAGGAATCAATGGAACCTGAATCGATATAGTTTCCAAACATACGGCAAATATTGAGATTCGACATTTCATCAATAACGGGCTTAGGAATACTTGTAAAGTTATTGAACGTAAGATACATATAATATATTCGCATACCTTTGAAATTTATAGGTTCAGGTATTGAACTCAGATTATTATTTGCCAAATTCAGGTAATAAAGTTTTTGGTTCAAGGTTATGTCGGGAAATACATCAAGACCGCAATTATTAAGGTTCAAAATGCACAGTTTGGAAAGTCTTCCGATACCATTTGTTCCACCCTTGACATTTCCCAAATCGTTGTTTGCAAGGTTTAGCGAACCCAGATTTTCCAGGCTAAAAACACCATTTGGGAAAGAATTTAGTCCACATTTTTCAAAACTAACCTCCGTCAATTGGGTAAGTCTCTTAATTCCGTTTTCATCATCAGGTATGTTTTTGATGTCGTTTCTGTCAAGTGTCAAATGTGTTAAGCTGCTATTATTTAGAACTGCTTCAGGAAAAGCCTTCAAACCACAGTTACTGATATCTAAATATCTCAGATTCGAAAGAATCTTTATTTTATTTGGAATTGATTTAATATCATTATTAGCAAACGAAATATTAGAAAGATTAGGTATACTCAATACTTCCTCTGGAAATTTATCCAAACCGCAGTTATTTAAATACAATTCTTCTAAACCGGTCATTTTGCTTATTTCATTCGGAACCGAACCTATGTTAGTATATCCCAAGTTCAAATACTTAAGGTTTGATAGCCCTGTTAAAGCTGTCGGAAATTTGCTAAATCCGCAGTCATTTAAATACAGATTTTCTAAACTGGTCATTTTGCTTATTTCATTCGTAACCCAAACCATGTTATTGTTTCCCAAGTTCAAATACTTAAGGTTTGATAGCCCTGTTAAAGCTTTCGGAAATTCGTAAAATCCGCAGTCATTTAAAAACAAATTTTCTAAACTGGTCATTTTGCTTATTTCATCCGGAACCGAATCCATGTTATTATTTCCCAAGTACAAATCCTTAAGGTTTGATAACCCTGTTACAGCTGTCGGAAACTTGTTAAATCCGCAGCTTTGCAGATCCAGATATTCCAAACCCTTACAGTTACTGAACTCATCGGGTATGTCAGCAATATCGTTATCACTTATTATAAAACTTTTTAAATTTGTTAAGTAAAATACACTCTGTGGAATACATTTCAGTTTGTTTCCAGAAATGTCAAGTTCTTTGAGTGTACTAATCTTTGAATAATCAATTTTATCAGCAATCGACTGCTCCTGCTCATTATATACACCGCTTAAATCCAATCGCTCCAATTGAGTCATTGCCTCAATAGACTCTTTGGAATCTTCCGTCAAAATACAGGAAACCGCTTGCACCGAGCCTCTGCATTCAAGACTTGTAAGAGTTACAAACTTCGGAATCTTTATAGGATTGCTGCCGCCCACAATATTAAGCTTTTCCAGTTCCTTAAGGTTATTTTCAATTCCATCAGGAAAACCTTTAATTTGGGTATATTCTAAACCCAATGATGAAAGCCCAGTAAGCTTTTCAAGTCCTTTTACTGATTCTACCGACCTATTGGAAATAGATAAATCGGTAATACTGCCCAAGGTCCTCTCTGTAACCATATTCCAATTAACCGGTTGGTCCTTCTGTCCTAATTTTTCAAGTACAATATTCCGAAAATTCAAATCCGGAAAATCTTTCTGCATCCTTTCGTCATCGTAAAAACCTGTTTCCTTAGAATCATTCGATACAATGATTTCCTTTGATGCTAAAGCATTAATATTATCGCTATTTGCACCTTTTATCCTTGCAGTTATCTTATATGTACCGGCAGTATCTATATTTAGCAAACCTTCAGTTGTTATTAACGCATCGCAGGGAGCATTATCCTTTAACACAGTAAAATCAATATCCTTCGGTCCCATTTCAATATAATAATTATTATTATATAAATCGTAATTGGCCTCCGTTCTTAAATAATTAAACAAGTCTATCTCTTCATCTTTATATATAGTTCCAGGCAACTCTTTAAATACCAGCCTTTTTGAAGGCTTTATCTGAATTTTATCTTCAACGGAAGGATCCACCTTGCCAATGTAATTATTCTTCAGATTAATGCTTATTTCATGATTTTTGACGTAATCGATCAATTGAACGGGTATGTCCTTTAATTTATTATTATTTAAGCTGAGAGAATTCAACTTTTGTAATTCATTTATACTTTCAGGCCAGCTTTCAAGCTGATTTCCTGAAATATTCAATTGCTTTAAATTTTTTAACTTTGAATAGTCCAACACCCCCACCGGTGAACCCTTAGCATTTCCTAAATCTATTAATTCAAGAGTTTCAAGGTTTGTCATACCTTCTATAGACTCTTTCGAATCAACATTAACAGCCTGCCCTGACGCACATGTCAGTTCTATAAGCGATGCAAACTTTGGTACAGTCAATGAATTATTTAGACCTGAATTGTTTAGGCCCAACCAAAGTGTAGTAAGGCCCTTAAGGTCATTCTCTATACCACTTGGAAACTCTGTTATCGACGTGTCATAAATAGTTAGAGATCTTAATCCTGCTAATTTCTCAAGTCCATCCAGTTTTTTGATATCACCAATTAACCCCAAACAATCGATACTTCTTAATGACTCACTATTAACAGCAGTCCAGTCGACGCTGTCGGGTTTTTGTCCCAAAGCTTTCAATACAAAATTTGCAAAGACGGTGTCAGGAAAGGTATTCCTGAATGAAACTTCGTCGTAGTTCAACCGATCTCCAGCTTCACCAAAGGATATACCAGAGTTGATTAACGAAAATACCATTAGAAATATAATGAAACCTGCTGTAAACCTTTTTACACTTTTAACCATTTTTACCCCCTAAATATTGTTTAAACTTTAATAATACATAAAAACATTATTATATATGGAGTTAATTATAACCTATTTTTTTATGCTTTTCCATACTAAACCACAATCTCACACCATTTTAAGAAATATATCGACGGCGACATAAGGGAAACGGAGCAAAATCTGAAATAAAGGCAGTTCAGGTTCTAAAAAATTCACTCACCACTCACCGCAATGGCATGGAATATTTCAAAATATGAATATAATAATTCCGTAAAATTACACATGCAAAAGGAGCAGAGACACTTATTTCCCTGCTCCTTTTTATTAGAATCCTTCAAAAGCCTAAGGTTCGACGCCCCCGAACTTTTATTACGCTGTTACAATCTTGCTTGCTGCCTGGAGTCCGAGTTTTTCAACCGCCTGCTCGCGCATTTTATATTTCATGATTTTTCCTGCTGCATTCATTGGAAACTCAGTTACAAAATCAATATATTTCGGTGTTTTGTGTTTTGCCATGTGCGAACGCGTAAAATCCTTCAATTCTTCGGCAGTAAGTTCTGCACCTTCCTTTAGTATGACACAAGCCATAATCTCTTCGCCATACTGTTTGTCAGGCACACCAATTACCTGAACATCCTTTACTTTGGGATGAGTATATATAAAATCCTCTATTTCCTTGGGGTAAATATTCTCTCCTCCACGGATAATCATATCCTTGATACGTCCGGTGATTTTAAAGTTTCCGTTTTCATCGCGCCTTGCAAGGTCGCCTGTGTGAAGCCATCCGTCTTTGTCAATAGCAGCTGCCGTAGCCTCAGGCATCTTATAGTAGCCCTTCATTATGTTGTAGCCGCGTGCAACAAATTCGCCGTCTACATTATCGGGCAGATCCTTGCCGGTTTCAGGATCGACTATTTTACATTCAACACCTGGCAGCGCACGCCCAACAGTACTGACACGCAGTTCAATGGAGTCGTCAACACGGCTCTGTGTGCAGCCGGGTGAAGATTCGGTCTGGCCGAAAACTATGGTGATTTCATTCATATTCATCTTGTCTACTACATCCTGCATAACCTTTACAGGGCAGGGACTGCCTGCCATAATTCCGGTTCTCATATATGAGAAGTCTGTCTTTTTGAAG
>JAEZNF010000639.1 GCA_023441845.1 Bacillota bacterium
ATGTGGATCAACTGCCGTCGGTAGGCTCAGGAAATGTACTACGTGATATAATTGAATCGGGTATTGTTAATGTAGTGAGGCTGAAAAGAATATTTAGACAGGCACAGGGAAGTATGATTGTTATGAATGCACACAGAATTAACAACGGTGAATTTCCTGTTCTTAAGGGCGGAAAAAACAGCGACTTTTTCTTTATAGAAGAGGAGGATTCTCAAAATATAGTTGCTCAGATAAAAAATCTGTGCCAAAAAAGGCTTCCTGTATATTATAAGATGGACCCGATTGACGATATACAGGTTTTATGCCCGATGCAGCGAGGCGAGATAGGAGCTTTCAACTTAAACATGGTTTTACAGGAGGTATTGAATCCTGAACAGAACTTAATAAAATACGGTAATATTATTTTTAGGCTTAATGATAAGGTTATGCAGATAAGGAATAATTACGACAAAAACGTTTTTAACGGCGATATAGGCAGGATAGTGCAGATTAACAACGAGGACAGATCACTTGTAATAAGGTTTGACGAATCGGAAATTGAATATGACATTTCGGAAATGGATGAAGTAGTTCTTGCATATGCGACGACAATCCATAAAAGCCAGGGGAGTGAATACAAAATTGTGGTTGCTCCAATTACAATGCAGCACTATATGATGCTTCAGAGAAATCTGATATATACGTGCATTACCAGGGCTAAAAAAATAGTTGTGGTTATAGGTTCAAAAAAGGCTTTAGGGATGGCGATTGCGAATAATAAGAATATTAAAAGAAATACTGCTCTAACAAGGAGATTATTGGAACTGAAGGATTAAGGAGGAGAATATACATGAAAGGTTACTGTAAAAGCATATCTCTTGTGCTGATTTTATTTATGTTTGTTACATCAATTGTTGCATGCCGGAATAAAGATGCTGTTCCAAAAACGACAGGTATTCAAACGCACACTCCGGGATCGGCGGCTGCCGGAAGTGAAGCTGAAAAAAATGGAGTAAGCCGGTATCAAAACGTTAATGTACCGGTAGAAGACAGGGTAAAAGTATTACTGGAAAGCATGACAATTGATGAGAAGGTTGGACAGATGGCTCAGGCAGAAAGGGGTACAGCTTCTCCCAACGATGTTAAAAAGTATTTCCTGGGGTCGGTTTTTAGCGGTGGGGGGTCTCACCCGGGAAAAAATAAAGTTGAGGACTGGATTAAAATGTGCACCGGATACCAGGAAGCCGCGAAGTCTACGCGGCTTGGAATTCCGATAATTTATGGAATCGATTCGGTGCATGGACATAATACTGTGAATGGAGCTGTTATTTTTCCTCATAACATAGGGCTCGGTGCAGCAGGAGACCCTGAATTAATGAAAAGAATTGCGAATGTTACAGCTTCGGAAATGATTGCAACAGGAGTTAACTGGAATTTTGGCCCGTGTATAGCAGTTGGAAGAGATGAGAGATGGGGCAGAACTTATGAAAGCTTTAGTGAAAATCCCGATTTGGTAAGTAAATTATCGGTGCCATATATTAAGGAACTGCAGGATAAGTTCGGTATTATTGCCACTGCAAAGCATTATGCGGCTGACGGCGGTACCGTTTGGAAAAGTTCAAGCAGCGGATACCCTATAGATCAGGGGGATGCCAAAATAACCGAAGAAGAGTTAATGGAAATACATATTGCAGGATATAAAAAAGCAATTGAAGCCGGTGTTAAATCGGTCATGGTTTCTTTCAGCAGTTGGAACGGTGTGAAAAATCACGGAAATAAATACCTTATAGAGGATGTGCTAAAAGGTGAGCTGGCATTTAAAGGGATAGTTGTTTCGGATTATGAGGCTATTCACCAGTTGAATGAAAAGGATTTTTACCATCAGGTAGTTGCCTCTGTAAACGCAGGCATTGATATGTTTATGGAACCCAATCACTGGAAGAAAACCATAGAAGCCCTGAAAAAGGCTGTAGATAAAGGTGATGTTAAGGTGGAGCGGATAAATGATGCGGTCAGCAGAATTTTAAGAGTGAAATTCGAGATGGGACTGTTTGAAAATCCTCTGGGTAAAAAGGAACTGGCAGCAAGCGCACTGGGTCTGGATGAGAACTGCGAAGTAGCCAGGAAAGCAGTCAGGGAGTCTTTGGTTTTATTAAAGAACAAGAATAATATTCTACCCCTAATAAAAGGAGCAAAAATATATATAACAGGTCCTGCCATGGATGATGTCGGAGTGCAGTGCGGAGGTTGGACTGCAAGCTGGCAGGGTGGTACGGACAAAGGCGGTCAAAAATGGACAAGGGGTACCACTATACTTGATGGTTTCAAAAAGGTTGCAAGGGATAACGGCGGCACTATCATTACAGATAAAAAAGATGCTAATGATGCTGACGTTGCCGTAGCTGTTTTGGGTGAAAAACCTTATGCGGAATATGAGGGTGATGATGGCAGCCTTGGGTTATTTGACGGAACAGCCCTGGATGGGAACATGAAAGCGCTTGAAGCAGTTAAGGAAAGCGGCCTTCCGGTAGTGGTAATCCTTGTTTCAGGCAGGCCGAGGATTGTTACAAATGAAATAGAAAAATGGGATGCTTTTATTGAAGCATGGCTTCCGGGCTCGGAAGGGGATGCGGTTGCAGAAGTCCTTTACGGTGATTACGATTTCACTGGAAAGCTTCCGGTTACTTGGCCCGTTAATGTTATGCAAATACCGGTTAATATTGATGAAATGGATGGTAAAAAACCGTTGTTTGAATATGGATTTGGTTTGAGCATAGCGAAATAATTCAGCTTTCTCGCTTTGGTTAAAGTTGCCATATAAAAAGCAGGTGAAATTAAAATTGTAAAAGCCTTCGATATTTTCAAATGAAAGGCTGAATGATAATAATGATGAGGGAATGTTGAGTCAAATATCAAGAATTTTATCAAAAGGATTACTTTTTTTAAAAAAGCTAGGAGGCTTGTCAAAAAGTCAGTTTTTTGCGTGTGCATGTAATATTATTACATGCAACTCCCGCAATTTATAAGGCTTTGCGGGCTGGAATAAAATTGAATCTCAAATTTTTCAGGAGTTTTTGACAAGCCTCCATAGTTTTGGGAACAAGAAAGAAAAAGACTTCGTCTAATCATATGAATATTTTTATTGATTGAGGGAGGCTTGGCTATGAAAAAGCTTTTTTGCTTATTGATTTTTGTGGTGTTTTTTTCCTCTTCCTTATCAACAGCATATTCAAGGGGAGAGAAAAAAATAGGGAATAGGAGTTTTAATAATAGTACAGAGGTTGTACAAAAAGATTTGGAAAAAGAAAAAAAACAGGGAAAAGAGATAACGGTTATACCGGGCCCGACAGGTGCTAATGGGAAAAAGTGTACAATAATGCTTATTCCGGGTAAGGATATTGATAATGGAATCCTTATTGGCCCTATTATTCCTAAGGATGAAATTATTGTAGATTTACCGGAAGGAAGTAAAGTACAGCCCATAAAGCAAGAAAAAGATAAAAAATAGATCGGGATATAAGCAATAAAGATAATTAGCTTCCCTATTAAGCAGGTATATTAAGAGACCTGCTTTTTTCTTGATTTTATAAGACTGTCATTAGATTATAGAAATGCAAAGTTTTACACCCGCACATACAGGTAAATTAACTTAATTGTCGGGGGATATAGCTAAGGAATTCTTAATTTCTTCAAGTACTGTTTCGGCTAATTAAGGGGATTTTTGGCTGGTAACCGGACTTTCCTCAAACGCTGTCTGATTATTCCGAACATATTTATTTAGAAATCAGCTCATAAAACAATTACAGGCGCGCTGTAGCTTTGAAACATATAAGGCTTCCTTATTGGAAGCCTTATATGTTTTGATAGCATAAAACTATAATTTTTAATTCATTTTTATAGTTAATTCAATGTGTTTCGAATCTAATTCATTGAAGTTGTGGTCTGCCTATAAAGGCTGTATGGGCGAGCAGTGGAACGACCAACCGTAAATTATACTTGTTACAGATCACTAATTTTTTTCAGCTTTTTGCTTTGGGGCTTTCAACATGGATATGATTATTAGTCCGACAACTGCTCCTATACCTGCAATAATAAATGCCGGAGTGAATGAGTTGGTTGCA
>JAEZNF010000009.1 GCA_023441845.1 Bacillota bacterium
AATGATAGCAATTCATTCTCTTGGGTATTTTTCATATTAAAATAGTGCTGTCCTAGGCAATCATCTAACAAAATGATTTCCTTGCAATCCTTATCATTCGACAAGGATTTTTTGATGTCAGTTATATCCCCATTAGTGGTGTATCTTACTCTATAACCTTGTACGGCAAAATATAAAACCAACATTTTCGATGTAATAGTTTTCCCAACGCCCGGACCGCCTGTTATCATTAATAAGCCGTTCTTATCTAAATATTCTGTACATTGATTGTATATTTCAGTCTGCACAAAGTATTTGCTATCTTCCTCAATATCGTTAAAAAGTGTTTCACAATCAATAAAAATGTTTTGGTTAAATATTTCACTTAATATATTTGAAGCATATAACCACAACTTGTAATGTTTTCTTACTACATCAATGTTTTCGGGCAATTGAAGAAATTCATCTATTTCTTTTAAGGAAATAATATTCTGGTCTGAATCCATAAATTCAGCAAACATACTAAAGATTTCGTTGATATTTGCATCGGTGAGCTGCATGCCGCAGCAAACATAGTATTGATTTGGCTTCCATTTATAAACGTTTTTGATTTCCTTCATCAAAGTAGTCCTAAGATTTGAAAAGGTACTTCCAATATAATGTTTCACCTGAATAATAATATCATGTGTAACTGTATTATTGGTAAGATCAATGCCACCGTCGCGTCCTTTAGCAAATAAGCGTAAATTTGTTGATAGCTTTTTTTCCATCACATCTTTACAAAGGGCTTCAAATTCTACATCATTCAAATTGAAATAGTTATACATTCTATCCCACCCAATTCATTAAGGTATGTTTTTTTTGATTCTTTGGTTTAAAACAAGGGTTAAAAAAATATTAACTTTCCATAATTGCCATAATTCGCACTTCAACAGGTTTCCTATTATGGACATATTTTGCACTTCAGCTCCATAACCAATTTATTCTCGTCCCTCAATATAAATATTGTAATAAATATATGTACCTTTCGCAGCTGGAATCAATTATTCTATACTCTCCTATTAAGAGAATATTCGACAATGCAATTTGATTCCCTTCCAAAATTTAATAAATTTTAAAGGAAAGCAAAATGTATGAATAGAAAAACTCCTATAATCATATAGCCATAGGAGTTTCTTATTTATGATCCCAAAATGTGAATATGCCCCAATAATCAAGCCTTTTTAATCGGATGACGTATTACCGTCTTACATTTTGAGGGCTCGACCTTGCGGGCATCTGAAAGATAGATTTCATGGTGCAAACGGGTATCTGACATATCATTTACATATCCGTTTTCACTCAAATACTTATCCATGATGGCAACGGTAACAGGTTCGTCATCATATGCCCCTATGTGCATGATTTGCACACATAAACCTTCATCGATTGTTAGGAACTCTGCAAAGGAGCAATCCAACTTTTTCTTTTTTGTCGCTTCTGCTACTGCCCAATCGAAATCATTCTTCGTCACAAAGTCCGGTAGACGGATAAGAGAAATCCAGTTAAATGAGTCTTTATTTTTATAGTCAACACCTTTAACATGATCCTGCCACCAGAAACCTTCCAGCGGAGGCACTGCATATTCAAAAAAGCCATCAATCTTATGCGATCCTTTATAGCTCATTTTGATCGTATATGCAATCGCATAAAGAATACCGACAGCTTGCTTATATGCGCCTCCTTCTTGATTTGGGTCTCCTTTCCCTCTCACAGCGATATAGTTTGTGACCGGGACAGTTACTATTTCCGGTGTGTTCTTCGGCATATAAAACTCTTTGTACTCTTTTTTAAAATCAAAAGCCATATTATTACCTCCAGTTTAATGGATTGTGCTGTGTTGCATTTTCATAGGCTACTTTACACTGTCTTCCAATTAACAACATTGGGTTTCCCTCGGGAATGTTATCTTCCCAAAAGAACAAACCCGTCCGTCATGATTTCCATCACCTTCGTGAACAAGCCCTGGAACTCGTCTGTCTTGTCGTTTTCCCCGGTGAGATAGGCCACGATGATATTTGTAATTTCAGAGATGATTTCAGCTCCTTCATCAAAACGGCCTGCTGCCATAAGCCATGCTTTATTCTCATATTCTCTCCCTAAATCATTGAGAACCCGGCTCATTTTGTCAAAACCGCCATTAAAGCTTACCTCGTCCGGCTCATTGTTTCCACGCAGCGCGTTCGGGACAGTTGGCACCGTTCCAAAAAACATCACCATGTTTACGAGTATTCTATCATAATCTTCTTTTCTAAGCTCGCTTTTTAGTTTGGGCAGCTCATATATGAATTTCTGAAATCCCTTCCTACCAACAAAGTTCACCGGTGGATTCAAAAACATCTCACCTTTTTTCGCCAGTGCCTCCTTTGCAATCTGATACTTATTTTTTGTAGAATTCATTCTGACTGTACAGATAGTGTTTGGCTTTGACAGGCCCGGATAACTGCAATTCCAGGCTTCACGGAGTTCATCGAAGAAAAGCGTTTGCACCTCTTTGCGTCCACAGTCAAGCACATAAATACATTGTGCATCATCATCATAGCCAACCATCAAAACATAATGAAAAGGAATATGTTCACCATGATATAGTTTTGAAAAGTACGGCAGATAGTACATATCCAAAGCCCCTAAAACAGGCGGATACCCGGCATCAATTTCTGCCCTGGCCCTTTTGATTGCCTGTTCAAAGGTTTTATACTCATAATGCTTATACTCAAATCCTACAGTAGGAGCTAAGAAGTCATACATATTCCTCGTGCGCCCGTCTCCAAGTGCTATCATACGTTTCAAGTCCGATTTTGGCGTTTTCATGTAGCAGAAAGATCCGAATGCAGAGAGAATGAAAAAGAAGCTCGGCGGAAGTATTTCTCCGGTGTCCCGGGTATATAAATCCTCTATACCGTTCCACATACATTCGTAGTCGTCTTGATGGTGCTTTAGCTTGATCAATTTTTCCCGCATAAATAAAAGCCTCCTGTCGTTTATATCATTCATACAGCAGGAGTATAAACCCTCGTATCGTGCGAGAGTCAAGAACTATTTTTAATGGGGTTGCAGACTCATTTCTTAATATAGATCCATTTCTTAATAAGGTAGCAAAGCTATCTCTTAACAGGATAGCAGATTTCAGTAACGTAGTTTTCCGGATTCAGTTCATTTCCCGGAGATAAATAGTAGATATTGAATGCTTTTCCTGATATCCTATAACCATTTTCCACAATCCAATGATAAATGTAGCTATTAATATCACCGATACGATTGTATATGCCCTGAAACGCCACGACGGCCGCTTCGGTTTCAGACATCTCCGAAAATCTCAGTTCTCCAATGTCCGGCCCGACTTGTTCGACAACCTTAAAGACTTCTGTGTCGATTAATTTTCTTTCAAAATCCACACTGTGCGTCATTGCCATACAATATTGCACATCCGCAAGCTTAACTCCATTTGCCTTGCAAGCTCTGTCGAGGCGTTCCCATAATAGTCCTTCTTCGTTAAACTCCCGGATAACATCGCGCAGACTGACAACCCTGCGCATGGGAAGCTTTTTAACACTGACAGACAACGTGAATTCGTTCTGTGTGTCGAACTCATTAAGCGCGTGACGCATCTGAGCGATCTGTTTTTCTATTATAGAAAGGCTTTCTTCCTTCTCTCTTATCTTACTTTCCAGAAAAGTTCTAATCCTGTCATCCGGCATGTTATCCACGAGAATATTGGATATTTCATTCAAGCCAAAGCCAAGACTTTTTAACATTTGAATGTGATTTGCGCGGACAATCTGCTTTTCGCCGTAAAACCGGTAGTTGTTCATACTCTTTACCTTTTCCGGCTTAAGCAACCCGATTTTGTCGTAGTTCCGGAGCATATGAATGCTAATTCCGGTAAGGGTTGAGAATTCTCCGATTTTTAGCATGTTTCACCTTCCCTTCTTCCCTTCTACTCCTCTTTCTCTTCTTTTCAATCTACTTCTTCCGCACTTTATAAATGTTCACTATCTCAAAAAGTGAATATATCCACAAGCTTGAATTCCAGCCCATTAAAGACTTTTGACTTTACAACCATGTCACCGATATAGGTTTCACGGTCTGAGATATCGCACTTTTCAAAATTGTAAACGCAAACCTCCTTTTTATCCGGGTCAACCATCCAGTATTCCTTAACGCCGGTTTGCATATACAGATCAAGCTTTTTTATCATATCCTTCCTTCTTGTGGATCTGGACAACACCTCCACAGCAAGAGTTGGCACACCTTGATATTTCCCTGATGCATCAATTTTATCAGTATCGCAAATGACGATGATATCCGGCTGGACAACATTGATATTATCTTTGCCTTTCATCAACGTGACATCAAAAGGGGATGTCAGAGGCCTGCACTTTTTCCCTTTAAACCAGTTGAAAAAAATGCCCTGTATTTCATTTACCGCTACCTGATGGCTGTATACCGGAGAAGAAAGCAGGTAAACCTCTCCGTCAATATATTCGTATCGCAGATCGGAGTTCTCCACCATCTTTAGAAATTCTTCATAGCTCACCTTCCATCGGTCGTTATAAATGTAATTTGCAGCTTCCTCCGCCATAACAGATCTCTCTTCGCAGGGAACAATTTTCGCAACCTCATATCCATTCCGGGTAACAATAACATCTTCTAATTCAGATGCAATTTTCAAATATTTACCGAAGTTGTTCTGTACTTCTGTGGACGATACCTTCATCTTAGCCACTCCTTTCATCCATTAGCTACATTTTATAACAATATAGCTAATATGTCAAGTCTATAGC
>JAEZNF010000016.1 GCA_023441845.1 Bacillota bacterium
CACTGAAATACCTCTCAATACTCTCTTCCAGTTCTTTACGTGTTAACTTTTTTTCAGATTCACCAACCTCAGGCAAAATATCTTTTTTGATAAACATGGTTAAGTAATTATTACTATGAATTGTCTTCTTTGGGTCTATAGATTTATTCATCTCAAGTAGACAACTATAATAATCAGCATGTTTAAACCAGTTAAACAGTTCACGGTCATATACGCTATCTTTTTTAATGACTATATGCTCCCATAAACCATTGCTGTTTACTCTTATATAGATACCATCATCCGGCTTATATGTATCAAGTATGATTTTATCACCATGTTTTTCGTAACCTGTTTTAAAAAGCTTAATTAAATCATTTATCATTGTTCCGTCATCACCTCCGTTTTGTGGATATGTTCTTAGTCTGCTTGTTACGGTTTTTAACCTTTAACAATACCTTGAAATACCTATTTACTTTAAAAAAGAAGCAAAATTTAAATTTCAGAAAATCATCTCCCTTAAAACTCATACAATAATATTTATTAAATGGAGATGCAAAATATAACGCTAGTACTAACTTAAAATATTAAAGAATATATTTATGTATAGCCTAATGAAGCATTTAACTGATACATGGGATGTATTTAAATTACAACAATATTTATTATTTAGAACAATCTTTAACCGGTACACAAGGTGTATAAACTATTCCCTATCTCCTCCGGTGCAAAAACCTGCGCCGACTGTGGTATTCTTTTCGCCCAGCCCGCATGCCAATGCCGTAAAAGCCAGCTTCTGTGACTTTTCATCGTCGTTCACCCATATCTTAAACTTGTTCCCGAGAAACTTAATTTCCTTATAAGGTACTGTCATTGGCTTTCTGTTCAGCAACTCAATCCGTTGGATAAAGGAAAAATCACTGCCCTTTTCATACTCTACCCCGAAGAAATCATTATATTTCTTTTCGAGATTTGCCTGAAGCTGCTTTTGCAAAAGCAAAATGTCCTCCTCTTTCACCCAGCTTTTCCCTTCACCAATAGTTACAATTACCGGTGTAAGAGTATAAAGGTTGGTCAGAAAAGACTTTTTAACTGTTTTTGATTGGATAGATAAGATTTTATAAAGATCGGATTCTGCTTTTGGCAACAGAAGTTTCATTTTTTTTACAAAAGTATCACTTAAGCTACGGATTTTAAAGATATACACCCTACCCGCTTTATAGATTTTATCTTCTTCGGCAGGATAGAAGGAGTTAAAAGAATAATGCTTGAAGCCTGTCCTCCCATGCATTTCTGCGAGCTCAGAGTCGTTAAGCATTGCGCGGCTGATACTTTGCCCTATTTTTTCATTGGCAGCAGTAAAGTGTAAATTCTGTGCCAACTGCACGGTGAGGGTTAATTCATGATATTGCATACATACACCTTCCCCCATAAAATATATTACGTGCTAATTCTATACTATTTTTGATTAAAATTCTATATAATTTGATATTTTTTACACTAGAATTAATCTAAAGTTTAAAATAAAGTTATTAAGATTACACATATGAAACTATGGCAGGTCATTAGCAAGGAAAATACAGTATTAGCTTTTCTGCTTTGAATGTTCCAAGAAGAAAACTGTTAGTTGAATCAATCATACTATCAAGAAAAGGATATAAGCTAAGGCAAGAAGTAAGAAAAGCGGTTGCAATTTTAAATATATACTATATATCGCTATTTCACTCCCCGGATGAAGTGGGTTTATAATAGTAGCTATAGCTAACTTTTGGCTTTCCTACAAAACGCATTCCAGCTTTTCTTCAAGTACTTCTTAAAGGGAAATTACTGGTATATATTTAATAATTACCAGGTTGTGCCGATATGTACTAAAATACAATAATTGGCTTCGGGGGGTGGCATTTCTTCTGGAAAATGTCGGAACCATTCGCCCTATACTTAGAATAAACAAAAATTAACTCTTTTGTAAAGACTTTTATCAGCAATAGTATATACAATATTTATAGTACTTTATGCCTGAAAAATATATTATTGCGAGGTTCAAATGAACAAACTAAAGATCATAATTCTGATAATTGCTGTAGCTATCCTTTCTTCCTGTAGTTCGGGCGGAAAAACAGGTGCTGTAAACAGTACGTGTGCGACTCAAAAAGCTGCTGCTGTCGGATTAGATTTAAAAGATACCACAAGTATTCGTATCCGAGACTTTAATGAAAAAAATACGGGGCTTGATCAGTATAAGGAATATTCAAACCCTCATATGGTAAACGAATTTCTAAATTTTCTAAATAATCAGAAGTACACCAAAACCGGTGAGAAATGTGACGGGTATTACAAAGCTGAATTGTTTGACCGGAATGGGAAACCGATCTTAGAGGCGACTTTTGGGGCAATGTCGGTAGATTTTGACAGGGATTTGGTGATGGGCGAAGATGTTGTTAAAAAGGGAACTTATAAAGTTGAAAATTGGCTGGATTCTTATTTAAAGGCATTATATGAAGGGAAAGTTTTAGACCCTGAGATTATTATGTATCCTGCAAAATTGAAATTGCCTGATGTACCATATTCTGATGTGCCATATTCACTTCAAATAGTCGATAAGGGGTGCAGGAAAGTTAATCTTTATGATGTTTACCCTAAATTATATGATTTTATCAATAAAAATTTTGCATATAAAGAATTCGAAATTATAGAAAGCAAAAAATATTATGACCGTAAATCATTGGAAGAGGTAATTTCAAATACTGAAGCCACTGAAAGCTGTATTGAGTTACAGTACGCCGACAGTGAAGCCTGTCTTTACATAGAATCCGAAAATGAATATGAGGAAATAAGTAAATGTTTTAATATTATTATTTCAAAATCTTCAAAAGGGTTGGATGTTTATAAACTTATCACTGACAACATGGTCTTTTACATCAGGGTCAAAGGTGATTTTGACAATTTGTTTCAGGTCGTTTTCAACACCAACAGGAGCACTTCGAAGGTTGTAACTCCAAAAGAAATTAAAAAGCTGTTTGATGAAAAAAAGCCATACTTTATGGAGTATATTGTTAAGAACCTTGGTATTGACGATTTTGCAGGAAGACCTGAAAGTCTTGCAACAAAACAAATGAAACTTGACACTAAGGCTGCACCATACACTGTTCTAAGTGTTTCAACACCCTATAATGTAAGGTTGCTTATTTTTAAGAAAAATACCGATGAAACCTATCAATTTATCGACTATATTGACTTTGGCGGACATATGGCCGGCACGGATTACAAAATTGAAAATATCGGAGATAAAATCTTTGTCACAGGAAACATATGCAAAGGCTATGGAACAGGCGAATTAAAATACTGCAAAGAATGGTATACGGTAAACGATCAAGGTAAAAAGTTGGTTTTGAGTTTCCCGTATGATGATTACAACGTTGCTCCATGGGGTGGATATTCCATGCATGGAGATATAAAAATAAACAGAGATAAGAAAATCGGTATTTCAGTCGATTACAGTATTACCAAAATGTATTTTATTAATCTGGATATCGCTAATAATGGCGGTTTTATTGAGATACCTGCAAAAAAGAAGATAGTATTCGAGTGGGATAACGCCAGGAGCATATTTAAATCGGAATGTTCTGCAGATGAAGAGGGAGTTACCGTTATACCTGACAAAAGCCCGGATATAACCCAAAAATGTGATGGCATTATGGAAAAATACTATGATAAGCTTCTCGAAGAAATAAATTCAATTTCCAGGGAGCAGAACGAATTTACGAGAGATGCAAAACCAAGAGGAATAAAGAACTTTTTAGACGATTGTACAGATAGTGAAAAAAAGGCCATTTTGGCAAGAGAAATAGAACAAAGAGAATGAAAAAGTTTGTAACCTGTGATGGCTTTCGGATGTTAGACTTGGAAACCCAAAAAGCGCTCTAAAATAAATTGCCATACCGGCCAGACTAATAACCTTCTCTTTTTGTATTATAAGCGCTTTTCCTCCATGACCTGATAAAGATCTTAGGATAAAACAATAAATGCAGCAGATAATAACGCATTATAAACTCAAATGAACTCATATGAAGAGGTTTAACAGTTATATGCGCCCCATCCATCATTTTTGAGGGAAGGTGCCTGACTTGCTTCTCATATTGTTCATATGCTGCCGTTCCTTTATAAGGGGTAAAGATACCGAAAACTACCCATAACAGCTTATTCTTTCTGATGAATTTAATCAGTTCTTTAAAATACTGCCGAGTTGAGTCATGGCTAATGACAAACAACGCATTGCAAACTATATTGTTTTCTCTGAGTATTTCTACCGCCTCTTCATTAATATTCCTGGTAGTTTCTTTATTATACTCGTCCAGAAATTTGTCGGTCACAGCTTCGAGACCCACCATGACATCACGAACACCGGCCTCATATAAAAGAGGCATTATGTCTTTATTTCTCACTATGCTGTCTGCCCTGCCGTATATCATAAACTTCTTTCGGATTCTATTTTCAATTATTTTGCCGCAGAAGTCCTTTACCCTCTCTGTGTTTACAAGAAAGTCATCATCCATTATCCATATGTTTTCATGCCGTATTTCGGATATCTCCCGGACCAGCCCGTCCAAATCACCCTCCATGTATTGCCCGCTGTTCATTCTCGTGCAATAGCAAAAACTACAGCCATAAGGGCATGAAAATGAGCCTCTCACAATTGCGTAGCATCCCTTGCACAGTATAAAATTCCTCTTAAGCCCCTTATAAAATTCACTCCTGTCCGGTTTGACATGGTATCCGGAAATGGCCGGGGATTTTTCACGGAAAACCCATTTGCCGGAGTCCTCCTTATATGCTATGCCCTTTGCATTACGGAGAATTTTCTTCTCAAAGTTCCCCTTGAAGCAGTTTTCAAGAGATTCAAGTCCATTATCATAGCAGACATAATCAACTGCATCAATACAAAAGTCCTTATAATTCAGTTCCAAATGAGGTCCGCCCATCAGTATTTTAATATGCGGAAATTCCTTCTTCAGCCTTCTTGCTGTAGTAATGCAGTAATCTACGGAATTTGCGTTGACATGAAAGCCCACATGAGTGAAATTCCCGCTTTTAATTTTCCGAATCAGCCTATAGAAAAGGAACATCCCGGTCATGTTAAATTCATCAAAAACCTCATAGGGAATATTTATCCTCTTGAGCATCCCACCCACATATTCCAGCCCCAAAGGTTCAAGGTTTGCCAGTATAGACTTATATTTAGGACGAACAAACAATACTTTCAATGATCTCACCCCTTAAAAAATATTAGGCGGTATTTTCCTTTTGATATAACGTCGGTAGTGAAGGTTTACAAAAAACGCAAACAGGTACAAGAAGGGCTGCCTGATGAAATTCGGGTGCAGCAGCGTCCGCCGGATTATACTTTTAATGCTGAAAACACTGTTGCTTAATTTCCAATATGCCGTTTCCAGTTCATCGGGCTCCATATTGGCAGGCTTGAATACCGGCTTTGTCCCGTCATAATCTGCAATATCCTCAGTAAGAAGCCGGTTATTCTCCTTGTATTCTTTATATAGAGGTGTGGAGGGTATGGGAGTCAGTATGTAGAATCTGGGAATAGCAATTTTCGCACTGTTTACAAAATTTACAGTTTCATTTAGGCTTTCTACAGTATCACTGTCAGTTCCGGCAATCATCTCACTCGAAACAAGTATTCCCGCTTTATTGATACGGTCTATCATGGTTTGATGCTCATCCACCTTAAGC
>JAEZNF010000047.1 GCA_023441845.1 Bacillota bacterium
GTATCTCCCCTGTCAGTGAGTCAATTTCAGTTATCCGTTCAATTTCGTCCCCGAAAAACTCAACTCGTATTACCTTATCGGAAGATGATGCCGGAAAAATATCAAGCACATCACCGCGGGCCCTAAACTTGCTGCGTTTGAAGTCTATTTCGTTCCTTTCATACTGCAGGTCAACAAGCTTTCTCATAACCTGATCCCTGTCTTTAATCATACCCGGCCTCAGCGAAAGCATAAGATCGGTATAGTCTTCCGGATCACCCAGACCGTATATGCAGGATACACTGGCAACAATTATTACATCCCTGCGTTCAAACAACGAAGCAGTGGCAGAATGCCGGAGTTTATCTATCTCATCATTTATGGAAGCATCCTTCTCAATATAAGTATCTGTAGATGGAATATATGCTTCCGGCTGGTAATAGTCGTAATAGCTTACAAAATATTCGACAGCATTATCAGGAAAGAACTCTTTAAACTCACTGCACAGTTGTGCAGCCAGCGTCTTATTGTGGGCTATTATAAGGGTAGGCTTTTGAACTTTCTCAATAACATTGGCTATTGTAAACGTCTTTCCCGAGCCCGTAACACCAAGAAGGGTCTGATGCTTATTGGATGCCGTAATTCCCTTACTCAATTCTTCTATGGCTCCTGGCTGATCACCGCATGGCTTATAATCGGAAACAATTTTAAAGTCCGGCATATATTCCTCCATAATATTATCTTTAATCAGGAAACAATCATAAAATAAATTATACCATAATGATTTTATATTTCAAACATACGTTTGTTTTCTTGTTTTCTATAGTTTTTTATAAACAATATGTTATTGTAATTATTGGCTTTTCAGCTAATTTTGTGGATATATACCCTGTGGATAATGTTGATAAACCTGTGAACAACATATAGAAGTTTGTCCTACCTGTGGATAACCATGTTGATACCATATATTAAAAAAGCAAAAGCGGCTTTAGTTTTCAGAGTACTTACAGTCGCTTTTACTTTGATTATTACTATTCTATTGCTGCCCGGCGCTTACGCGAAACGAGCTTTTCAGGTATTCTCTGCAATTCTTACCCTGAAAAGCTTGACAATTCCCAGTGCCGCTATTGCATATACTGCCATTGCTATAACTGTATACGGTTCAAAAACGAACAGAGAAACGGGTCCGCCAATCTTAAAAGTTTTAAATATCCCATAAAAAGGTGCTACAAGATACCTTGTTAAAGCATACAAAAGCGCAATAAATGTATTGGACTGATTTGCACCAAGAAGTCTGAAAAGCAGCCTCAGCAAAAGCAGCACCTCAACAACTCCAAGGATATAATATATAATGTTTCTGACCTTTATATACCGTATATATTCATGGTTTTCCATCAATACGGTATTATCCCCATCCCTTTGTTCCTTTTTCTCCCTATCAAGCTGATCATCTATGCTGTTAAAATCGTGGTTTTCTTCCATAAATCCCTCTGCTTGTACTTTATATTGATTCGCAATATTGGTTCCTGTACAATAATCACTTTATTGAGAATTACAAAATCAACTTGAACCTCTGCTGCAAAGTCAATTTTAGTATGCCACAATTAATCATACGTATGCTTGGGAATACTTAAAATATTACTTCCGATTCTTTTTTAAGCTCTCATGGCACTCCATAAGTGTGTAGAAAAAGATTTAGCGGAAGTTATATTTTAACCGGTTCTTAATTTATTATTTGGAAAGCGTTATGGAAAAATTACCGTTATGTGCAGACGCTTTTTTATAATAGTCGGCAAGTTTTTTGGGGCCCTCTATTATATCTCTTCCTGCAAACAATGTGCCGTCATTCTTTGTTTTGATCTCCCATTTGACAAGCACAATATGCCCGCATGTAATCTCAATCGCAGTTATACAGTGAGGATGGACACAACTCCCGTCATTAAAGTATGGCGGCTTACCCACATCTGGGAATACAGGCCTGTGGGTATGTCCCGCAACAAGCATTTGATTTTCTCTTTTAACCCACTCAATAAGCCTTTTATCAACCGAATCCTTTTTATCATGATTTTTTGCCGGACTTGTAGGGTTTGTTATACCGAAAAGCTCCAACGGCCTCCACAGGTATCTGATCAGAAATCTGCTCAACTTCCACAGGTTACTGTTCATATAATCCACCTGGTGCCCATGAACCAAAAAAATCTTGTGGCCTGTAGTTTTATGCCTCAGAACCAATCCTTCATGGACTTTTATTTTTTCAAATAAAAGGGATCGGTTCTTATCATTTTCATAAAAACTATTACAGAATATCTCCCCGTAAAACCCATTACCTTCTTTTACTATATCATGATTCCCATAAATAATATAAAGCCTGTTTTTATTGTAAAACTTGCCGAGAAGCTTAAAAGCGTCAGCATGAACACTCACAATATCCGAAAAATTCCTGTTTTCCCAGAGTTCATCTCCATCACCCAGTTCGATATATGTATAATCCTTACTGTAATAATGGTTTAAAGCAGCAATATATAGGTTGCGGTTCCTGGCAAAATTATCCGACCAGCTTCCATCACCCCTGTGGCAATCACTTATTAAAACAAACTTCGACGAATCATCAAAAGTAATTTTCTCCGCTGATTCATAAATTCGGTATAACACCTTCAATGAATTCATACACATTACCTGCTTATTTCAAAAATTCTTTTATAGAATTGAATGCTTCAAATACTTTTCTGCATTTCCCCATATCCCTAATTTTGTTATATATTTCAGGATTTTGCTCTTTGACTTTATTTATTTTGTCAATTAAATCAACGCTGGATTTTGTAATATCCTTGTACAAATCACATAACAGTTTATTCTTCTTTTGAATAATCCGGTCCGTCTCTTCTGTTCTTGTAACAGGCTGCGGCAAATGCGGTTTGTCAAATTCGAAACTGACGGTGTTATTGTCAATCTTTATTTCCTTCGATGAATAACCTGCTTTTATCAGCTCATTCACAAACACGTTGCACATGATCCGGTCTTTTAATGTTATTGTTACTTCCATGGTTAATTGTTCAGGTTCAGAGAATTCACCAAGTACAAAGCCTGTCAGCCACCAGTGTTTCTCATTCCTTGTAAATAGGGGCTTTCCGTCCTTTTTTAATACGCATGACATATCTAAACGCTCGGAATTATCTACGCAATGATAAAATGTGCCGTTAAAGACTCCCGGAATATTCAAATTCGGTCCCGAAGTATTATATATTCCTATCTCACAGCCGGTTGTCATATCATATTGACCTTTCCAAATTTCAATCAGCCATTTCCTGCCTTCATAATCGAAGCAAAAAGGCTCACTGTCCACAATCATCCCCAAAGGCGCACAAGCTTCATCATATAAGCGGCAATACCCAAAGTTTCTTTGCCAGGCATTCATATGAGAGTAAAAGATATCTTGTTCCGAGTCATATCTGTATCCTGCCGCTTCAATTATTTTGTCTAATTCATCATTTCCTGTACCCTTATTAAACCCGAATTTTAAAAGCAATGATTTAAAAACAGACTTAATACCCAGTACCAGCTTCGGAAGATACTGATATGTATTCATGCCTGTAACAAGTAAAAATAATGTAATCAGCGGAATCAGCAGGTATAGGGTTTCTTTATCCAAAATAAAGCCGACAAAATCGGATTTTTTCACACTAGCTCCATATGCATAGGCCGCAGCGGTACACATGAATTTACCATCACCCAAACCCAGCATTATTGCAACCGCTGTGCCAATAGCTGCGGCTCCTTTACAGCAACGACTCAACATATAAACCACCCCAAACTGAGCATTATATTAATTATAGTATTCAGTTCAGTGTTATTTTGTTAACGAATTTTAGGCGTTCGACAGACTGGAAATACAAGACCTGACCGTTCTCAATTCTTCTTTAAGAATTTTTCACATTGCGTATATTTTTTTATATTTGTAAAAACAGCAAACTTTCCTATACAATAAAAAAGTAACGGTATGCTTTACAACTCTATAACAAAACATTGATAATATTATAGAATTATAGAAATAAGGAGGCAGATCAATTTGGCATCTATTTTAATCGTTGAGGACGAAGCAGCAATCAATGAGTTGGTTAAAAGAAATCTACAGCTTGTGGGACATCACTGCACCTCCATTTTCGACGGAAAAACTGCCGTTTCCGAGATACAACATCAATCCTATGACCTGATGATTTTAGATATCATGCTGCCAGATCTTGACGGGTTTGAGGTGATAAAGCAAGCAGATAAAATACCCACGATTTTCCTGACAGCGAAAAACAGTCTGCCGGATCGTATCAAGGGCTTTTCAATGGGAGCGGATGATTATCTGACAAAACCCTTTGAAATGCTGGAACTATTAGCCCGCGTGGAAGCAGTCCTTCGGCGGACGCAGAAAACAGCAAGCTGTTTTGAAGCAGGAAACGTAAAAATCAATTTTGACAGTCATCAGGTATTTCATAACGGACAATTAGTGGAGTGCACCCCAAAGGAATATGAGTTGCTGGAAGTCCTTGTGAAAAACCGGAATATCGCACTCTCCAGGGAAAGGCTGCTGGAGCTGATTTGGGGCTACGATTTTGAAGGAGACACCCGAACCGTGGACGTACATATACAAAAGCTGCGGAAAAAGCTTGGCTGGGAAGACAGGATAAAAACCGTATTCAAAATGGGTTACCGCCTGGAGGCAAGCAGATGCAGTGACATCGGCCGAATACAATGGTCAAGGCTACGCCAATAACGATCCGACCATAACAATCAATATCAAGGGAAAAAACGGTGAGGTCGCTTGTATAAAATTCTCCAGACATGACAAGGCTTTACTTGCAGTCAGCTATAATACGGAATACCAGTATACGCTAAAAACCTTAAAAAAGATTGAGCAGGAGACTAAAGACAGAGCCGCACAGCGTCAAAAATCAGCGGTCTCGGCCAGTAGGAGCCATTCTCCTTCGCTTGAGAACAGCATACAATTAATCCCCTCGAAATAGGACTAATTATATCAATAATATACATCCGATGACAAATACATGAACAAGTATAATATGTACTCACTTGTCTAACCAGTCCAGATATAGTAAGAACCTAAGTACATATCCAGAAATTACCGCCAGCCCTTGCTTCCCTGGGCTGGTCATTTTACTTCGTTCCGTTACTCACCCATGCATCCTGGGCTATTTTTGTCTTCTTAATTTATGACACTTGAATTTCCGGTAGATTTAGAAGCACACTATTCGGCTATTATTTATGTTTAATACGTATCTGTATCAACTTCATAACGTCCTCTAAAACGGCCCTTTCACGCACCTCAATCA
>JAEZNF010000071.1 GCA_023441845.1 Bacillota bacterium
GGTCCCGACAGAAATACTTGCAAACCAGCACCATGTGTCGGTAAGCAGGTTGTTCGCAAAGTGGGGAATAAATGTGGCTTTGCTTACAGGAAGCATGTCCTTAAAGAAAAAAGCCGCTGTTCTTGAGGGAGTAAAGTCAGGAGAGATACATGTTTTGATAGGTACTCATGCATTGCTTGAGGAAAATGTGGAGTTTCTGAGGCTGGGTCTTGTCATAACCGATGAGCAGCACCGTTTTGGGGTGCGACAGAGGGCTGTTCTGGCAAAAAAAGGTATAAACCCGGATGTCATTGTAATGACAGCAACTCCCATACCTAGAACTCTGGCACTTATACTTTACGGAGATTTGGATATATCTATAATAGATGAACTTCCGCCGTGCAGAAAACCTATAGAAACTTATGTGGTGGATAACAGCATGAGGGATAGGATTAATGCATTTATAAGAAAAAATGTGCATGAAGGCAGACAGGTATACATAGTCTGTCCTCTTGTTGAGGAATCTGAGACCATTGAAGCCAAATCGGCGGAAGAATATGCAAAGAAGATAGCAAATGAGGATTTCAATGATCTTAATGTGGGCTTAATGCACGGCAAGATGAAGCAAAAGGATAAAGATGAGGTTATGAGAAGCTTTGTTGAGGGAAATATCGATATACTTGTATCTACAACGGTTATTGAGGTAGGGGTCGATGTTCCGAATGCCTCTGTTATGGTTATTGAAAATGCCGAAAGGTTTGGCCTCGCACAGCTTCACCAACTACGAGGAAGGGTAGGACGCGGACAGCATCAATCTTACTGCATTCTTTACAATGAGGGAAAGACCGGCGTTTCGAAAGAACGGATGAATGTAATGCAAAAGACAAACGACGGATTTGTCATTTCGGAAAAGGATCTCGAATTAAGGGGCCCGGGGGAGTTTTTCGGTACAAGGCAGCACGGCTTGCCTGAATTAAGAATCGCCAATTTATACAAGGATATTGACATACTGAAAATGTCGCAGGAAGCTGCAAATGAGACTTTACGCGACGACAGGCTTTTAACATCCGGTAAAAATATCATGCTGAGGGACAGTATAACCGAAAAATTCGGCAGTAAATTAAATGATTTAAGTTTGGTATGAGGGTTGACATTTAGAAAACTTAATATAAAATAACAATATAAGGCTAAGAAATAATGTTTTATATTGATTTTTGGAGGAATTGTTATTCTAAGAGTGATTTCAGGTGAGGCTAGGGGACATAAGCTTAAAACAATAAAAGGCAATACCACCAGACCTACCACTGATAGGGTAAAAGAATCGTTATTTAATATAATCTCAGGCTTTGTGGCTGATGCAAATGTTTTGGATTTGTTTGCAGGTACTGGAAATCTAGGGATTGAGGCACTGAGCAGGGGCGCAAAAAGAGCGGTTTTTGTCGATAAGAGCCGTGAATGTGCCGGTGTTATAACGGAGAATTTAGTACATACCAAGCTGTTAGAGCGGTCTACCGTTATAACTGGCGATGTAACCCATGCAATAAGCCGTCTGGAAGCGGAAGGAATGAGATTTGACCTGATATTCCTTGATCCTCCCTATAATAAAAATTTTGTTGAAAAAACGTTAAATAATCTGGCAAATAGTGATATAATATTGAGAAATGGGTTAATTGTTGCAGAACATGACTATATTGATACCATACCTGAACAGGTTGAAGATATAAGGCTTTTAAGGAGCGAAAGATACGGGGATACCATAATTTCGTTTTTCAGGAAATCTAATGAAGAAGGTAATTAAATTGAGAATATTTGTTTATCCGGGCAGTTTTGACCCAATAACGAACGGCCATCTGGATATAATAGATAGAGCAGCAAAGATTTGCGATAAGCTGATTGTAGCTGTACTTGTGAATTCCGGCAAAAATCCTACATTTACTTTGGATGAAAGGGTTGAACTGTTAAAGTGTGCGCTGGGTGACAGAGAGAATGTTGAAATTACAAGTTTTTCAGGCTTGTTGATAGATTTTGTCAAAGAGAAAAATGCCTGTACTATTATTAAAGGGCTCCGGGCAGTTTCTGATTTTGAATATGAGCTGCAAATGGCTTTGCTTAATAAAAATTTGGATTCGGATATAGAAACCCTTTTTATGATGACAAACATAAATTACTCGTTTCTTAGTTCAAGTGCCGTTAAAGAACTTGCAAGGAACGGTGGCAACATAGACGGACTGGTTCCGGCATGTATAAAAGATGTTATTTTAAAGAAATTCTACAAAGGTTAGTAATAATCAGCATAGGATATATTCAGCTATAAATATAAGCCAGTGGGAGGAAACATAATGGAAATCCTATCTATTTTAGAGACTTTGGAAGATATTGTTGAGAAAAGTGTTAGTGTGCCTTTTTCGGGAAAGTGCCTTGTAGATAGGGAGGAGATCTTGGAAATCATCAAAGAGATGAGATTAAAACTTCCGGAAGATATGAAACAAGCTAAATGGGTCAAGGATGAAAGGCAGAGAATCTTGCTCGAAGCTCAAAAGGAAGCTAATAACGTTATTAAAGATGCGGAAAACAAGATATCATCACTTGTAGACGAGCATGAGATAACCAAAAAAGCTTATGAGCAGGCAAACGAAATAGTAT
>JAEZNF010000169.1 GCA_023441845.1 Bacillota bacterium
TCATATTTAATGCCTTCTGCATAACTCTGTATAGACATGAGAGGTGTCCGGAACTCATGCGAAGCGTTTTGAAGGAAAGTCTTCTGGGCCTTGTCGTATGATTCAAGCTTCTCTGACATAGTATTTATATTATTGACAAGCTCTTTAAACTCATCATCTACAGGAATAAGAATTTTGGTACCAAAATTTCTTTCGGATATTTCACCTATGTGACGGTTTAAGGAAGAAAACGGAGCGGATATTTTTTTTGCTGCCAGGGAGGAAAAAATTGCCATTATCATGGAGGATATAATAAGAATTGCAAATAGTATCAAATTTATTACCCATTGCAGCTGGTTAACTTTTTTAAGGCTTGAGTATATAACTATCCATCCAAGACCAAAAGTGTTTTTGCTTGATACCGGTTTGACAATTGCGATATACTCAGTTCCCGACAATTTAAAATTCATATATTTCTGGGTATTGGTATCAGAGAGCTTAGAAAGTTCGCTTGAAACTTTGTTTGTGATATCTTCGGATGGCTTGAAGTAATTTCCTTCAGGCGGTGAAATTACCTTCTTGCTGCCGTCAAACAATATATAATCTGCATTTAAGACTGACAGCGGTTCTCGAAGAGAGCGGTCAAGCATAAAGTAGAAAAAGTATGAACCGGCCCCGTATTTTGGATTGACATATAAATTGTCCGGCGGTAGGGACTGCATTTTACCGTCAGGTGGAATAGGCTTGGGGAAAAAATCCGGGCCTTTATGCAAAGCCGTATCCTCAGCTTTTAAAGCTATCGTGTCCAGTTGTTTGGTTACATCACTTTCAAAATACAACCTGACGGCAATATTGAATACGGCAGTAGTAAGGACTATAAGTATTATAATTACAATGATATTATATTTAAAGATTCTCCATTTTATAGTGTTCCTCTTCATGGGATCATTCCTTATCTTCAATTTTAAAGCCAAAGCCCCATACTGTTTCGATCTTCAAGGTTGACCCGTTGTCAATAAGCTTTTTTCGGATTCTTTTAATCATATCATCTGTAGCTCGTGTTTCTACTTCGTTTTCGAAGCCCCATATCTTGTCAAGAAGCTCGCCGCGGCTTACGGCTTTATTTTTGTTTTCAACAAGATAATACAGCAGATTGAACTCCATACCTGTCAATCCGATACTTTTGCCGCCAAATTCGGCCTGTTTGATATCAGGCTTTACTGTGATGTCTCCAAGTCTTAGCTCACGAGCATCTTCCCGCTTGGCCTTATCCAGTTCAATTCTTCTGAAAATGCTTTTTATCCTTGCAATAAGCTCCATTGGACTGAATGGCTTTGTGAGGTAATCATCACTGCCCAAAGAAAGCCCGGCGATTTTATCGGTCTCCGTATCCTTGGCAGAAACTATTATTATGGGCACGGAGCTTTGCTGCCTGATAGATGAACAAAGGGAAAAACCGTCTATTTCAGGCATCATTATATCTATTACAAGCATATCGGCAGGCTTTATGTTAAAGGCATCAAGCATTGAACGTCCGTTATTAAAGGTTTCTACCGCATATCCCTCTTTTAAGAGAAAAGATTTTATTATATTGCATATATTAACCTCATCATCAGCTATATAAATTAGTTTTTTATCCGACATGTTCAGCTCACCCCTATTTATTTTACCATGTTCAGAGTAAAATATCATGTTTTAAGAAGAACTACGCCGATTTTGCCACAGTATTGCCACAATAATATGTAATTTTTTTCAGTACAATTTTGCCACAGTTTTGCCGGGATTTAAATAGCAGAGAAGTGATAGAATCATTTCAGAACAGACAAAAAAGTTACATTATATTACAAAGGGGGTGAATCGATGCAAAAAGTAAAATACCGCCATGAGATTAAACACTATATAAACGCGCATGACTGTTCGATATTGAGAAGCAAATTAGGGCATGTTATGAGTCTTGATTCTCATGCAGGGGCTGACGGCAATTACCTTATAAGGAGCTTGTATTTCGAGACTCCTGACGATAAAGCACTGATGGAGAAGATTACCGGTGTGGACAACCGTGAAAAGTTCCGCATCCGTTTATATAATAATGACCATTCTTATATAAAGCTTGAAAAAAAGTCAAAGATAAACGGACTTACGGCAAAACAAGGTGCCAGACTTACAAAAGAGCAGTGCAGAGATATTTTAGAAGGGGACATCGAATGGATGAAGGATTCCGAAAAGCCGGTCCTTAATGAAATGTACTACAAAATGAAGCACCAGCAGTTGAAACCTCGTACCATAGTCGATTATCTCAGGGAAGCATATGTTTTAAAGGCAGGCAATGTAAGGGTTACAATGGATAAATCAATAAGAACGGGGCTTTTAAGTACCGACTTGCTTGATATTAACCTGCCTGTAGTAGAAACCCTTGACAGGAGGATAGCGGTGCTTGAGGTAAAGTATGATGAGTTTTTACCGGAAATTATAAGTGACATTATTCAGCTTGGCGAACGGCACAAGCTTTCAGTATCGAAATATGCACTATGCCGTATGTATGGTTAATTAATTAATAAAAGGGGGAATTTAACGTGAACGACAAGATAAATTTCAATGATATATTCAAATCCAATTTTTTGGAAAAGGCTTCGGGTTTTTCGCTGCTTGATGCCGCAATAGCTTTAGGACTGGCATTTTTAATAGGACTGTTCATTTATTTCGTTTATAAGAAAACCTTTAAGGGTGTAATGTATTCAAAAAGCTTCAGTATCTCACTGATCGCGCTTACCATGATAACTTCACTCGTAATACTGGCTGTTACCTCAAACGTAGTTTTATCACTCGGTATGGTTGGTGCTCTGTCAATAGTAAGATTCCGTTCGGCTATAAAAGATCCCATGGATATTGCTTATCTTTTCTGGTCAATCGGAGTGGGTATTGTTTTAGGCGCAGGGCTTATTCCGCTGGCTGTTTTCGGTTCGCTGTTCATTGGCATAATACTTGTGATTTTTGTGAATAAAAGCAACTCTGACAACCCTTATATTCTGATACTTAATTGTGAAAATGATACGGCTGAAAGCAGCGCTATCAAACTCCTTGAAAGTAATGTTAAAAAGTATATTGTAAAATCAAAGACGGTAACGGGAGGAAAAGGAATAGAAATTACCTTCGAAGTACGCCTTAAGAGCATGGAAACAAAATTTGTGAATGAAATTAGCAGTCTGAATGGAGTTGAAAGTGCAGTAATGGTTAGCTATAACGGAGATTATATGAGCTAAGTATTTCTTAAATTGCTTCATTAAAATGGGAAAATCCAGGGAACACAATGGTTCAAGAGGTTAAATGGATTTTCACAAATTGATTATTTTTATTTGAGAAACACTAAAACCAGGGGGTGAGAATATTTGGATGAAAATTCACATAAAACAGCCATAAAAATTATTGCAACCGTATTATCCATTGCTTTATTAATCTCTGTTATGGTTTTTATTCCAAAAGGTGCTGAGGAAACGGCAAAAGTATCTGCCCAGACGGACTATACACAAAAGGTTTTTGATAAGGGAAAGGTAAACCAGATAAATATAGAAATGGCAGAGTCTGATTGGGACTGGCTGATGAAAAACGCAATAAAGGAAGAATATAAAAGCTGTAATATAACCATTAACGGAGAGAAGTTTTATAACGTTGGTATAAGGCCCAAGGGTAATTCCAGTCTGATGCAGCTTGCAAGCGGAGGAAAAGAGCAGCGCTTCAGCTTCAGGCTTAATTTCAGCAAATATGTTGAAGGACAAACATACCATGGACTGAATGACATGGTTCTGAACAATATTATGTCGGATAAATCATATATGAAGGAGTACCTTTCGTTTGAATTATTTGATTTTATAGGTGTTGCATCGCCTGCGTATGCATATTCAAACATCAAGGTGAATAACAAGGACTGGGGATTGTATCTTGCAGTCGAAGTGATAGCTGAAGACTTCATAGAGAGGCAATTTGGCAGCGTTGACGGTAATTTGTACAAACCGGAGTCTATGGACATGGGCGGCGGGAATAAAGATGGAAATGGCGGACCGCCTGACGGAAAAGCTTTCAAAGGCGGAGACATGCCTTTTGGACCGGGTAATGACAGAGGCAGGGGACAGAATAATAACGGGATACAAACACAGAGCAATAAAGATAGAACCAAAGCGCCGGCTAATGGTGGAAAGCAGGAGGCTGATACGGCTCCGGGCGGCAGAGACTTTTCTGATAATAAGAACCAACAAAACAATAAAGACCAACAAAACAATGCCCCAAATTTCGGCGGAAACCAAGGCAATATGCCGAATTTTGGCGGATTTGGAGGTATGGGGGCACGTGGCGGTGCAAACCTTAAATATACGGATGATTCTCCGTCAAGCTATAGCACAATAAAGGATGGGGCGGTTTTTGATACTACCAAAGACTCAGACTTCAAAAAAGTTATTGAAATGATAAAGAACCTGAATAATGGAACAAACCTTGAAAAGTACCTTGATGTGGATGAAATACTCAGATTCTGGGCGGCTAATACTTTTCTGGTTAACCTCGACAGTTATGCAGGAGGAATGTATCACAACTATTATCTGTACGAGAAAAATGGTGTGTTTAAGCTTTTACCATGGGATTTCAACCTGTCATTTGCAGGTATGGGTCCAGGCAGTTCATCCAGTGCCATTAATTTTCCGATAGATAAACCTGTAAACGGAAACCTTGAGGATGCGCCGCTGATAGGAAAACTTCTGGAGGTACCGGAGTATAAGGAAGCTTACCACGGTTACCTGAAGGAAATAGTTGAAAAATATATTAACAGTGGGGTGTATGAAGCTTCTATCAATAATATAAATAAGCTTATAAGCGATTATGTTAAAAATGATGCAACTGCATTTTATACTTTTGATGAGTACAAAAAGGCAGTGCCGGCTATGGTGACTTTCGGAAAAGACAGGGCTGCAAGCATTACAGCACAGCTCAACGGGACTCAGCCTTCCACTTCTTACGGGAATATTACTACTACGCTTAATATTTCTGATCTTGGAAGTATGGGGGGTGGAAGGCCTGGCGGCGATAACGCCAAACAGCAGGGCAACATGCAGCCGCCAGGCAATGCACCTCGGCAGGGCGATATGGCAAAGCAGAATAATATGCAGCCACCAGAAGGCATACAACAGGGCAACATGCAGCCGCCAGGAAATATGCCGCAGGGAAACATGCAGCCGCCAGGCAATGCACCTCAGCAGGGGGATATGGCAAAGCAGAATAATATGCAGCCACCGGAAGGCATACAGCCGGGAAATATGCCGTCTTTTGAGAATATGCAGGAAATAATGCAGATTGTTAAAGATGCCAATGGCGGTGAATTTACCGATAGCCAAAAGAAAAAGCTTGAAGAACTGGGTGTTGACGAAAATATGATAAATATGTTCGGGAACATGCCCAAAGGTGGAATGTTCCAGGGTGACATGCCCAAGAATACCTCTAATGGGGATAAGAGCTTTCAATATGTAATTTTGGCGATTTCCACAGGTGTTCTTATTACAGGTATCATATTTGTCATAAATTTCAGGAGAAAGAGATATGTAATCTGTAAGTAAGCGAGGGGGGTTATATTATGATAAAAGTTTCAAAGAAGGACTATAAGTTTTTCGATTCTTTCATAGCTGTAGCAGATAATATATGCGAGATCGCCCGGATGCAGGAAGCCTTGATTTCAAACACAAAAAGCATTGATCAAAGCATAGCGCTTTTTGAGAAAATGGAACGCCAGGGTGATTTAATTGTTCATAATATGATGGATATGCTTAATAATTCATTTATCACACCTTTGGACAGGGAAGACATCTACAGCATAATAAAGGAACTTGATAATATAACCGATTCTATCGAAAATACAGCCCATAGACTCAAAATGTATCACATAACGTGTTTTGAAAAAGATGCCGAAAAGATGATTAAACTGATTACAAAATGCACTATGGCTCTTAAGGATGTAATGGTTGGACTGAAAGATATTAAGGGTAATAAACAGCTTAAACAAAAAATCAACCAGGTTAATGTTATTGAATATGAGGGAGATTTAATCTTTAGAGAAGCTGTTGAAAAGTTATTTGCATCGGGGAAAAGTACTTTGGAAGTTATAAAATGGAAAGAGATATATGAATGTCTGGAAAATACTCTTGATGCATGTGAGGATGTAGCGAATATTGTAGAGGGTGTTTTAATGAAGTACGCATAAAGACGGTATGCGTTGACATTGATAAACGGTATTGGTTTAGGGACTTGCCTTTTTTGCAGGTCCTTTTTTTTAGGTTATAAATTATAGCGCAGAATTGCCGAAGCTTTACGGTTATTAATATTAACAATAAGCGAAACTACGAAGAAAAAATCTGTTTTGACAGCCTGCGAATTACATATACATAGAATAGAAAGTTTTTAGAGATTATTCTTTTATTGCGCTGGATGATTTGGTAAAATGTATATGAAATGCTTGGCAATATGCTATATTGAATAAAGGCACGTGCTTATCAAGAAACGATAGCCTTTTTTCGGTTTTTAAAGAACAAAACTAATAAAAGGCTCACGATATAAGCTTTGTGAGACGCTTTTTATAAAAGTTTTATTAAATTAATCTTATGGGGGGTTAATATGAAAAAAAGTAACATTAAGAAGTTGGTAGTATTTTTTACACTTGCAGCATTTATTATCAGCAACTGCTCTGCTATTGTACTTGCAGCACCTTCGGCCGCTGTAGTTTCGTATTGTACACGGTCAGTATCACCTTCCGGAACCTTCTGTATCATGGTTTTGCCAAACCAGTCACCAGGGCCTATGGCATCCAGCCATGCGGGGTGTAAAGGCGGACATGCCACATCCCACTGGTCTGTTACACGACCTAGTGCGGGGTTATTGTCGTATCCCAATACGAGTACGCGGGGATCTTCCGCTTTATCGGAATCCTGAGTCTTTGCATACCCTGCCATATTTGATTGCCCCAACAGAAGAAAACAGTGAAATTTTGAGGCTTCCGGTGTCGACGTAGGTTTTATTGTCGGAGTCGACGTAGGTTTTATTGTCGGAGTCGGGGTTGCTTTCACAGTTGGAGTTTGTGTTATCACAGCTACTTTTTTATTGAAATTAGCTGCGAGAATCATTACGTCATTCATGTTTATCGCACCGTTGCTGTCCAAATCATATGCCGCAACATACCTTGAATCGCCTCTAACTGAATTAAACGCGCTTGCTAAAATCACAACATCATTCATGTTCACAACACCGTCATGGTTTATGTCAATACTTACTTCAGTTGATGGTGTTGAAAGAGGCGTTGGAGTAGGTGTTGAAGTAGGTGTTGGATCTGCCGGACTAAATTTCCACCAGTTCAGATTAAACAGGTAACCGCTGTTGCCTGTGAATTTCAAATAAAGATCGTGTTTGCCGCTGATTCCGTTGGCACTGCATGTTGAAGTTTCCCAGGTCTGCCAATCGCCTGTTCCCGAAATTGAACAATACCCTACTAAAGTGCCGTCAAAACTATCAAGCCTGATCTCAATACCTCCCCCACTTGTACCGCTGGCTATTCTAGCCTGAAAGCTTGATGTTCCGCTGCCGAAATCTATACCTTCATAAACAGCATAATCTCCGTCTTCGATATACCCGATATTCTCTCCGCCTTCGCTGCAGGTTTCAGTCTGAATTCCCGACTGGCTGCTGAAGCTTTCAGCTTCTATTTGTGAAAAGGCTGACCGCGGTACAGGTGTAGGTTTCGGCGTCGGCGTTCCTATTGGTCCCGGTGGGCTAAAAGTGCCGGGATAATTTCTGATGAGTCCAAGATCCCATGTGAGCTTTTGGTAATCGCCCGACAGGCTCAGAGTACCCTGAATGAGGAAATCAACATGGTTTATGTCGTTTATTTCGAGTTTTTGATTATATCCCGCACGGATAAGCTCGCCGTGGGAAACATGTGTTGTCCACTTACTTCCGTTGTAATTTGTAAGATTACCTCTCCACGCCCACTTTTCGGCAACCTGTGTCCACGGTCCGCCGGCATTTGACGATGTCCACAACTCGTAATACCTGCCATCTTTCATATCCTCGATCAGCAGATAATATTTACCGTCGGCAAGTGATTTATATACCTCCGCACCTTCAAAAACGCCAGACATTGCTACTGTTGGCGTACTCCAGCCTTTAGTGAAGTTTGCCAGTGAAGTCTTACGCATATAAAGCCTACCCGAACCGTCTTCCGGTGTATTGTACATATAGGCGTTCTGATCATCACAGATAATATAATAATCCCATCCCATGTTCCCGGATATGCCGAAGGATTGCGGTCCCTTCCATGAATTTGGGTCAGTAGGATCTGTAGATGTTGAATATGCTGCTCCATAAGTCCCATC
>JAEZNF010000215.1 GCA_023441845.1 Bacillota bacterium
GTCAAAGATGGCTTGGAGAATTGGAGTTTTCCCATTCAAATATAATGGAAGCTTTGAAATACTTTCAAATGACCGATAGTCATGAAAAAGAATTAAAACTGGCAGGGGCAATGGGATATTTCTGGGAAGTCCGCGGTTACTGGGATGAAGGCATATCAGTGCTTACGTCCCTAATTCAAAGATACGGAAGCTCTATAAAATCAAATAATTATGTTAAAGTATATGAGTGGCTTGGACGATTAACACATTTGCAGGGCAAGGCTGAGGAATCAATTTCGATTTTAAAAAACAGCTTGTGTCTTGCCAGAGAAATCGACGACCGCATAGGGGAAGCCACTATACAATATAAACTGTCTTTGGCTGTAAGTATGTTGGGTAACCTTGAGGAAGAAGAAAAGCTGGCAAGCGGAAGTCTCTCCATGTTCTGCCAGATTGGTTATAAACCCGGTATTGCCGAAGTTCTTCAGCATCTAAGTCTGATATCATACAGGAAGGGAGATTATGAAAAGGCAGAAGAGTATTCCAACCGGAGCCTTAATATCTGCAAAAAGCTAAAAGACAAGTGGGGTATGGCCAGGGCTCTCTGGAGGCTTGGCCTGGTAGCAAGAGGTAACGGTGTTTATGATAAGGCAATAAGAATGATTAGCGAGTATCTTACTTACTGCGAAGAACTGGATGATAAAGAGGGTATAGCAAATGCATTGATAAGTATGGCTGAATTGTCAAGATCACAGGGTGAGTATGATATTGCAGAGAATTATTATAAAAAGGCTCTGAATCTTTCCTATGAACTGGGCTATAAGGCTAAAATTGCCCAGGTTCTTAAAGACGTCGGCGAGATACAAAGATACAGAGGAGATTTTAATAAAGCTATGGAATTATACACCGAAAGCATGGCTGTATTAAAGGAAATAGGAAGTATCGGAGACACTGCATGGCTTTATCGCAATATGGCTGAACTGGAACTGCAAACAGGTAATTATCTGCAATCAGAAGACCTTTACCTTAAAGGATTAAATGTTTTTCATAATAGTAAAGAGAATACCATTATATTCGTTTTTCTTGTATTGGGAGGACTTGCGGGAGTTTGCGCCAAGCTATTAAAACTGGACAGGGCCGCTCGCCTGTTTGGAGCATCTGACAGGCTCTTTAATGCAGTAGGAAATCTTGTATCAAAAAGTGATATTTCCGAATACACCAAACGTCTTGGCGAACTTCGCAAAATAATGGACGAAGAAGATTTTGACAAAGCCTGGCATGAAGGCAGTCAGATGAGTATGAAAATGGCAATGGATTATGCTCTGGAAATTTTTAAGGAAGACAAGTTCGAGAAAAATGTGGCAAACAGAATGATTAATTATATACACTCAAACTTTTCAAGAGACATTTCTCTTGACGAAATATCGGATTATTTCAATATGAACCCAACATACTTCAGTACCGTATTTAAATATTATACAGGCTATAATTATAAAGACTATCTAAACTCTTACAGGGTTAAAATTTCAAAGGATCTTCTTAAAAACAGTAATTTAAAGATAGTTGAGGTCTCCCAAAAGGTTGGATGCAGTAATGTAAATACATTTATACGAATATTTAAAAAGTATGAAGGTGTATCACCGGGTCAATATTGTGCAGCCATTCAGGAATGACATGTAGGAAGGATTCTTTTAAGCATCGGTAAATGGCTGTTCAACTAAATTGTCATGAATTTTTAAGTTTAACCCGTATTCCAAAAAAATAGATATAAATCAAAAGTAATAATTATTTATACCTCCTGGACAACTAATATAAAATATTGTTGAAGGTCGTAGTTTGTGGTTTTTTGTACCATACTGTAAGCCCTTCTATATATTTATTTTTTTAAGGGGGTTTTTTTGTGAAAAGGTTACTTTCGCTTTTAATTATTGCCGTAATTTCGGTAAGTATGATTCCTTTACAGCTTAGTGTTACATCTGATGTATATGCAGCAGGATCAAGTTTTTCTGAGGATTTTGCATCCTTTAATTCAAATTGGGAATATCGTTCCGGATCTAATGGTTCTCCGTTTAATTGCGTCTTCAGTCCGTCTCAGGTTTCTTTTAAGGATAGTAAATTGGTTTTGACGCTTGACAGGGACTATTCCGGTTCCGGTTATCCTTACAAAGGCGCAGAGTACAGAACGTCCAACGTTTATGGATATGGATATTACGAAACAAAAATGAAGCCTGCCAAAAACACCGGTATTGTCTCCTCGTTTTTTACTTATACCGGTCCTTCGGACGGAAACCCATGGGACGAAATAGACATTGAATTCCTTGGTAAAGATACCACTAAAGTTCAATTTAACTGGTACAAAAACGGCAAGGGTGGACATGAGTACTATCATAACCTTGGCTTTGATGCTTCACAGGGGTATCATACTTACGGATTTGACTGGCAGCCAAACTCAATCACTTATTATGTCGACGGAGTTAAGGTATATACGGGTACTCAGGAAATACCGACTACACCAGGCAAGATAATGATGAACCTCTGGCCGGGTATTACTGTTGACGACTGGCTTGGAGCATATGACGGCAAAACCCCGTTAAGTGCATATTACGAAAGTGTCAGGTATTCAAAAGAAGGTTATACCGGTTCAACCTCACCTACACCAAAACCGACTAACCCATCAGGTTCAGGTTCAAATTTCTTCGAGGATTTTCCTTCATTTAATTCAAATTGGGAATACCGTAACGGATCTAACGGATCTCCTTTTAATTGTGTGTTCAGTCCCTCTCAGGTTACTTTTTCGGATAGTAAAATGATTTTGACGCTTGACAGGGACAATTCCGGTTCCGGTTATCCCTATAAAGGCGGAGAGTACAGAACAACCAGCTTTTATGGATACGGATATTACGAAACAAAAATGAAGCCTGCCAAAAACACCGGTATTATCTCCTCGTTTTTTACTTATACAGGCCCTTCCGATGGCAATCCGTGGGATGAAATAGACATTGAATTTGTGGGTAAAGATACCACTAAAGTCCAGTTCAACTGGTTCAAAAACGGCAAGGGTGGACACGAGTACTATCATAACCTTGGATTTGATGCTTCCCAAGGGTATCACACTTACGGATTTGACTGGCAGCCAAACTCAATTACTTATTATGTAGACGGAGTAAAGGTATATACGGGTACACAGGAAATACCAAGTACACCGGGCAAGATAATGATGAACATCTGGCCGGGTATTACTGTTGACGATTGGCTTGGAGCATATGATGGAAAAACACCGTTAAGTGCCTATTATGAGTATGTAAGGTATTCAAAAGATGGTTATACCAGTCTGAGCACACCTACACCCACATCCAAACCTACAAATACGCCTACAAACACTAAAAAA
>JAEZNF010000677.1 GCA_023441845.1 Bacillota bacterium
ATGTTACACCTCCTATTTAGCAAAATTATGTTTGCCTATCGTAGTTACTATTTGTCTGCTCCAAATCCATGAACTTGTGGCTGTTGCCGGATTAAAGTAGTATACACAGCCGTTTGTCGGGTCCCATCCGTTCAATGCGTCTCTGGCCGCTTTTACAACTGTAGAATTCGGATCAATGGGTACGTTGATCTGTCCGTCATCTACTGCGGTAAAAGCGCCAGGTTGGTATATAACTCCTGCTATCGTTTTAGGAAACCTTGAATCACGCGTCCTGTTCAGTATAACTGCACCAACCGCCACCTGGCCCACATAAGGCTCACCTCTGGCTTCCCCGTTAATGGCCCTGGCAAGAAGCTGCTCATCGGACGTACCATTGCCTTCTGCATAAGCCGTACCGGCATAGGCAACTTTTACGAGCCCCATTGACATCATAGTGTCTTCATCTGCAATTCCGCTTGCGCTAAGTCCTTTATCCCTTTGATACCTTTTTACGGCATCAGATGTCTCGGTGTCATAAATTCCATTAATCTCCGCGGCAAAGTATCCCCAGTTTTTGAGCCTTTGCTGTATGTCCGATACATCGTTTACGCCTGTATCCCTGTTGATATTTGGCGAATAAATGCTTACAAATGTATCAAAGCAGTAAAATGACGTGAGAATTATTGTAAAAATAATTGTAATAAAAGCAGCAGCCTTAAATTTTTTTAGAATAAAGTTCCCTCCCTTCTTAGCCTAAAGTCTGTAACCTTCAACACTATTTTATAGCCGGATTTTTGAGGACCGTTTAAAAAAGTCCCTGGCCGGGGAAAATAGCTTTAAAGTTAAGTATCTTTATAGGCATTTAATTACTAAAAATTTTATTGCTTAATAGATGATATTTTTTGTTTTATTGTGAAAAATATACACTGTAAAGAAATCTAAAAACACAAAAGAGGTAAATAGTTTTTATGAATATACTAATTTTGACAGTTTCGGCAGGCTCCGGCCACATAAATGCGGCAGAAGCCATAAAAGATAGATTTGAAAGCAAATACCCGGGTTCTAATATTCTATTAGTAGATACATATAAATATGTAAACCCGCTGGTGGATAAAGTTATTGTAGGAAGTTATATAAACACCATAAAAAAGACTCCCCGGATTTACGGCAAACTGTATGCATTATCCGAGAGCAGAGACAGCAAGTATAATTTCGGCAAAAAATTAAACACGCTTCTTGCAATACGTTTAAAAAGCCTCATAGATGATTTTAAACCAACTATTATAGTCTGCACAAATTTCATACCTCTTCAGATATTATCGATTATTAATAGCAAGGAGGCTGTGAGTGTACCGATTATATCGGTTATCACCGACTTTACCACCCATTCATACTGGCTTCATGAATATGTTTCTGCTTATGTAGTGGCACACGACTTCTTAAAGCTTGAATTAATCAAAAAGGGAATCCCCAGCGATAAAATATATCCCTGTGGTATTCCCTTCTGTAAAAGTTTTCTCCTCAATAAGGATAAAAGCAAGCTTTTGAAGGAATTTAAGCTCGAAGAAAAGCTTACTGTACTTATAATGGGGGGAGGTCTCGGTTATGGAGAACTGAAAAAAACTTTTCTGTCAATATTAAATATGAATAAAGACATTCAAATTATTGTAATTACAGGCACCAATAAGAAATTAAAACATCAGCTTGAAAATTACTCCGTAAACATAAATAAAAAAATAAAGATTGTCGGGTACACAAACCGTGTTGCAGATTTTATGGACATATCCGATGTTATTATTACAAAGCCCGGAGGAATGACCATCACTGAATCTCTTATAAAAGAACTTCCCATCTTTATCATATCTCCTATACCGGGGCAGGAAGAAAGAAATGCCCGGTTTTTGACCAACATAGGCGCATCTGTAAGAATTCTAAAAAACGATGATGCCGGAAGTATTCTGCATCAGATAATGGATAACCCATTAAGGGTAAAACAGCTAAAAGAAATGGAGAGGTTTATTGCCAGACCCAAAGCAACAGATGATGTTGTAAACCTTATTGAAATGCTTGCCTCAAAAACAAATACCGAGGACATTAAGCCCTCGATTAACATTCCACAGTATTCGGGGCTTAAAGGAAATTTAATATTTGAATAGGATACTTTGTATTTAGGAGCCCCCTTTCTAAGCCAGTAAATGCTAAATGAGGTTATCCTTCTTAAAATATGCGTACACAATCAGCTAAATTCCTATTTACTAAGGCATGAAATAGTGATACAATAAATATATATATTATTAATTTTATGTAATATTAACTTATTTAGGGATTATTCCACTTCAATATCATCAATGAGAACTTTTTCATAATTTCATCAGGGAATTTATTTTTCTTAGTTTTCAAATTGTTTATGCGTTTTTGTATTAACCATAATCAAAATAAGAAGTCCTAGACTTTTTACTGTTCATCCATTTATGTTTGCTTGTAAACTACGGATGGCATAACTTTTTCTTACCTGTAGATAGGAGTATATCTATTAATTTCACATTCTCAAAGATAATTCATTTATCTTTTTAAGTATAGGTTGACTTACTATTTTTTATGTTGTCATTAAACGGTAAGAGTATAAAAATTAAGTTTTTAGGAGGAGTTAATTATGTCTAAGAAAGGTAAACTATTGACCTGGCTTTTATGCTTGACCTTCTTTTTTCAATCCGGAGGAATTCTCAACCTGATTCCGCAAAATAGAATTGATGTTTATGCCGAAACTAATTCGCTAAATGTACAGTTTTTTAACAACAATAAAACCGGTATTATATCACAGATATATCCTCAGTTCAAAATTACCAATACCGGTACAAATGAAGTAAACTTTTCTGATATCAAATTAAGGTATTATTATACCGCAGATAGTGATTCGTCCCAAAATTTTGCCTGCGACTGGTCTACTTTATCTATCAACGCTATTAAAGGAACATTTGTACATATGCCTAATCCCCAGTCAACAGCCGATCATTATCTTGAAATAGGCTTTGCTAATTATGCAGGCAGCTTTGAACCTGGAAGTTCAATAGTAATCCTAACAAGAGTTGAAAAATATGACCACTCCCAATATAACCAAAACAATGATTATTCTTTTAATAACTATGCAACAAACTATGTTGACTGGAATAAAGTCACAGCTCATATTGGAAGTACTCTGGTCTGGGGTTCGATTCCCGGCGGTTCATCAAATATTGTATCAAATGCATCAGCTCCCAACTATACACCGACTCCAAGGCCAACTACGGCATGGTCATCAGGAAGTGCTTTTGATTTATTCCAAGCAGAGGCGTATAACAATATTAAATCTTCAACAATTTCAACCGTAGATTATGGAGGTAATGGAAATGCTTTGGCTTATATCTCCGATAATGACTATATTGGATTTAACAGTGTAAACTTTGGAAGTACAGGAGCAGCCTCATTTTCAGCTTTTGTTGCGTATGTCGGTCAAAATGCAGCCAATGTTGAAATAAGAATAGATAGTCCAACCGGTACATTGATAGGTACATTGCCCGTATATTCGACAGGTAACTGGAATGTGTACTCAACACAAAGCTGTAATGTTAGCAGAGTTACCGGCATACACAATTTGTATATAATATTTGTAAACAGTATTAATATTGACTCATTTAAGTTTTATCAATCACCCGTATCCAATACTCCTACCAATACTCCTACCAATACCCCTACCAATACCCCCACTAATACCCCCACTAATACTCCTACTAACACCCCAACTAATACCCCCACTAATACTCCTACCAATACTTCTGTATATACGCCTATATATACTCCTACCAGAGTATATATAGGCGTATATA
>JAEZNF010000316.1 GCA_023441845.1 Bacillota bacterium
AACTCTTCCTACAACTCACACCTTTTTAAATTTTCAAGGTTCAGCATTCTATTATTGATTTATTTCTAGTTGTTGCTAGTTTTTTGGTGTTCCTATCCAATCTATTTCAATTTACTGAACACCTACATATCGGTATACCTGCCTGAGATAAGCCTACCAAAGTTATATTTTCGGTGAATAATGCTGTAATGAGGCTTAAAAGTGAACAAACAAAAAACTGGAGAAAGGACAGCTTTAATGCATCTACCTTGCTTGAGTAGCGATCAATAAGCATTATATGTACCGCCCAAAAAAAAAGAAGCGGCAATTTCAAACAGATCGCCCCGGGAAATCGAAAAACTTTCATTCACGCAAAGAAAATACAGTCCTGCAGCGGCAACTATTGCACCCAAAATAGACGATATTTCAAAACTTACAGGTGTAAAAAGAGCGGGGTTGGGGATGGTATTCCAGCGGTTTAATCTTTTTCCGCATATGACGGTACTTCAGAATATAATCGAGGCGCCTGTTACGGTAAAAAAAGTACCGAAGAAGGAGGCAATCGAATATGCAGCAGTTCTCCTGGATAAAGTCGGGCTTAGTGATAAGAAGGATGAATATCCTTCAAGACTTTCGGGAGGGCAGCAGCAGAGGGTTGCCATAGCAAGGGCATTGGCTATGAAACCTAACATAATGTTGTTCGATGAACCTACTTCTGCGCTGGACCCTGAACTGGTAGGCGAGGTTCTTGAGGTTATGAAGGATCTTGCAAAGGAAGGCATGACCATGCTTGTTGTTACCCATGAGATGGGGTTTGCCAGGGAAGTGGCCAGCAGGGTTATTTTTATGGACAAGGGAGAGATACTGGAAGAAGGGGCACCGGATCAAATATTCTCAAACCCCCGGCAGGAAAGAACTAAATTATTCCTGCAAAAAGTGCTGTAAATAATATCTCAATAAAAATATTAGCTAAATATTGACATCATTATTTATTAAATTTATAATATTAACAAGCAGGAATTAAAACTGAATACAGTCGGATGATGGTTAAGGGAGAGAAGTTGTTTTTTATTGCAACTCACCGAAGGAGTCAAACTCTCAGGTAATAAGACTTTAGCTGGACGGACCTCTGGAGAGACCAATTGTTGGCGCCGAAGGGGCAAATTCCCATAATGGGAATAATCTCTCAGGCAAAAGGACAGAGAAGATTCATGTACTTGATGTATCTTTTTTTAGGTATTTGCGGGGGTCATACTATTTTGGTTTGATCCCTTTTGTATTGGCCGAAATAATATTAAATAAAGGAGAGTTTATTATGAACAGAGTGTATAATTTTGCTCCGGGTCCTGCAATGCTACCGGAAGAAGTATTAAAAAAGGCAGCCGAGGAAATGCTGGATTATAACGGTACCGGGATGTCTGTAATGGAAATGAGCCACAGGTCCAAGACTTATGAATCTATTATAAATGGTGCTGAGCAATCCTTGAGAAAGCTTATGAACATTCCTGAGACATATACTGTTTTATTTCTCCAGGGAGGCGCATCACTCCAGTTTTCAATGGTGCCTATGAATCTTATGACTAAAAATAAAAAAGCCGATTATGTAATCACCGGATCTTTTGCAAAGAAGGCATTCGGTGAAGCAAAGCTTTTCGGAGAAGCTAAGGCTGCTGCGACTTCCGCAGATAAAAATTTCTCATATATTCCTGAAACATTTTCATTCTCTGATGATGCGGATTATGTTCATATTACTTCAAACAATACCATTGAAGGAACAGCATATAAAGCATTCCCGAATACCGGAGATATTCCCCTTGTTGCAGATATGACAAGCGATATCCTGTCGAGAGAAATGGATGTTAATAACTTTGGGCTTATCTATGCAGGAGCACAGAAGAATTTAGGACCGGCCGGAGTAACAGTGGTTATAGTAAGAAATGACCTTATAGGCAAGCACTTTGAAAATACTCCTTCAATGCTGCGCTATGAAATTCATGCAAAAGATAAATCCCTTTATAATACACCTCCATGCTACAGCATTTATATAACAGGATTGGTTCTGGAGAATCTGGAAAAAATGGGCGGCGTGAAAGCCATTGAAGCAGTGAACAAGGAAAAAGCACAAATGCTGTATAACTTCATTGATGAAAGCAAGTTCTTTTCATCGCCGGTTGAAAAGAAGGATCGCTCAATAATGAATGTTACATTTATTGCTCCAAGTGACGAGTTGAATGACAAGTTTGTCAAAGAGGCGGCAAAGGAAGGTCTTAGCTCATTGAAGGGCCATCGTTCCGTTGGAGGAATGAGGGCAAGTATTTACAATGCAATGCCAGTTGAAGGTATTAAAAAACTGGTTGAATTCATGAAGAAGTTTGAAATGGAAAACAAATAGGAAACATATAGGAGGGGTTAAAATGTTTAAGGTACAAACGTTAAACAGTATATCTGAAAAAGGTCTGGAGCTTTTGTCGAATGACCTTTATGAAATAGCAAATGACGTTTCAAATCCGGATGCTATACTGGTTAGAAGCGCAAACATGCATGAAATGGAGCTCGGGTCCAATCTTAAAGCCATTGCAAGAGCAGGCGCAGGCGTCAATAATATTCCGATAGAAAAGTGTACTGAGAGAGGAATAGTTGTTTTTAATACTCCCGGAGCCAATGCAAACGGTGTAAAAGAGCTTGTTTTAACAGCTCTGCTGCTTTCATCAAGGAAGATATACCAGGGTATAAACTGGGCTCAATCCCTTAAGGGCAAGGGAGAAGAGGTTGCAAAGCTTGTTGAAAAGGGCAAGTCCCAGTTCGAAGGCCCGGAATTGAAAGGCAAGAAACTGGGTGTTATAGGTTTGGGTGCAATAGGTGCAATGGTTGCCAATGACGCAATTTCACTTGGTATGGAAGTTGCAGGATATGATCCTTTTATTTCGGTAAGTTCAGCCTGGGGGCTTTCCAGCAGTGTGGTAAGGGAAATCAGCCTGGACCACCTTTTGGCAACGTCGGACTATATAACTGTGCACATGCCTTTAAATTCAGAAACAAAAGGTATGTTTAACAAAGATAAATTTGCTATAATGAAAAAAGGAATCAGAATAATCAACCTTGCAAGGGGCGGCCTATTTGTAAATAAAGACATGCTTGAAGCAATAGAGCAGGGTATTGTGGGATGCTACGTTACCGATTTCCCGGAAGATGAGCTTTTAGGAAACGATAGTATAATAGCAATACCTCACTTGGGCGCATCAACCCCCGAATCTGAGGAAAATTGCGCAATGATGGCGGCCAAGCAGCTTGATGATTTCCTCGAAAGGGGTATAATCAAGAATTCGGTTAATTTCCCCGAATGTAATCTTGTAAGG
>JAEZNF010000319.1 GCA_023441845.1 Bacillota bacterium
AACTCTTCCTACAACTCACACCTTTTTAAATTTTCAAGGTTCAGCATTCTATTATTGATTTATTTCTAGTTGTTGCTAGTTTTTTGGTGTTCCTATCCAATCTATTTCAATTTACTGAACACCTACAGTATATTCTCAAGCGAAAATAAAATTAAGGTATATATGTTATGAGTTTTATATTTAATAATTTATGTAACAAATTTAGCATAGATAAGGCTATTTGAGATGCTCTTCATTATATAAAATTATTTAAAAATAATCATAATTTTACTTTAAATTTTATGTAAATAGAGGTATAATATACCTCGAGTGCGCACTTAATAAATACTGGTTTTATTATGGTTACAAAATAGTATTATTCGTAAAAAATACCAAAAACCGGGAAGTTAACGCAATGAAGTTAAAAACTATTTTATGTTCAGGTGTTATATGTTCCTTATTGATCTCAGGTGTGGCACATGCTACTAACGGTAACAACAATTCTTCGCCGTCTTTAGGAGCCAAACCTCTAGAAACAAAATCATTTAAAAAGCTATAAATAGAATCAATGTATATATTTTGCAATATCAAAATTGAATGTAAAATTTTGTTGCAAAATATAAGAATTTTTAAATAGGGGTTATTGCTAATGAAGGATTTTTGTAAGAAAATACATGTGGTTTAAGTATGGGATTTGATAAATTATTTTTTATCAATATACGGAATTATATTTATAGGAGCATATTTCAGTTGGAGAAGGAATTTGTACAGCTATTGCTATTAGTCTTAAATATGGTTATAATCGGCTAAAGATAATTATTGCATAAATAAGCGGTTTGAAGATGCTCGCTAAGGAAAAACAACAAGGACAGAAATGGCGGCAATTTTATCCGGGTTAATCGAAAAGTATGGGTTCTGTTATGATATGTAAAATTCTGCAAAGCGTTTTTTTGTCCCTTTGGCAGGTTCGAAGCAGCACCATTATTATGAGTATGCGTACATCATGAGGATGTTATTGAGATAACCTTGATAGACGTTATTGGGGATACTTCAGAATCTGTAGTTGATGAAGTGGATCTCAAAATGCAGGTTGTGAGGTTATACAATAAGATGAAATCAGTTTTGAAAAGCAGGGAGAAGGTTGTTCTTGAGTTGAGGTACGGCCTATTAAACGGTGCAAGCAAGACACAGCGTGAAGTTGCTGGAATGCTGGGCATATCGAGGTCGTATGTATCGAGGATTGAAAAGAAGGCCATAAAGAAGCTTAATAAGGAGCTCAGGATTGAGAATGGCCGCTAGAAAAAAGAACAGGATTATTATATAAGGTCATCACATGTATTGATGTTTAATGTAGGAAGCCCTCAGCATTGGGCTTTCTATTTATTCATTACGGTATGCTTGTTGCATGTTCTAAAAATGGACATTACCTTAAATGAACTCAAGTACAACTTGATAATTAACTATTTGACCCGGTTGCTTATCTAATTAATAGAATAAGATAACTCGGTTGTTTTATGATTATCGAAATTATTAGCCGCAATTTTCAGGAGGACTGTTTATTAATGGAAACGGGAACTTGTGAAAAAGGCTCGGATGGGTGGTATGCACAGTTATGGCATACTTGATTCCGGGTATTAAGGAACAAGCATACCGTATAGTGTTTTGCTATCTTATCCTTCGCTATTATACACTAAAAAGGAAGCAAAAGAACCGCACTCTTGCTTCCTGCCGTACACTTCTTTCTCTATGAGAAATCCACTGAGATTACTTAAATATTTTTTGTTCGATACTGATGTGCTAACTTTTGAAATTCTTCCTTTGATACTTTTTGTTCTACTATCATTGGCTCTTTTAGTACATTTCCATCTTTTACGGTATACGTATATACCACTGAAAAATCTTCGCATTCATCAATATTTACATATTTTGAACATACCGTCTGTTCTTCGGCTCTCCATCCCGGTAATATACCATTAGCAAACGTTAACAATATCTGGTTTTCTTTCATTTGCATTGAAATAGCAAGAATTCCCCATTTACTGTCAACATCTTTTAATCCACTATCCCATTTCAGGAAAAATTCCACATCAAAAATGTCCTGAATGTATTTATCATCTTTCGGAATTTGCTTATAAAATATCTCTTCCTTTGATAAGAAATCTCCATCCACTTTTGCTTTCAGCCTTGTAATAATATTAAAATGTGTTTTTTTATCTGACATATCGTATAAATTGTCTTTATATATAATAAACATTATATCTTCTCCTATCATTCAATTTTTGTAAAACGTTTTAGATCATCATCCCATGCTGCACACATTGACTCATTACCATTCTTATCAACCTTAAATATTGCCCCTTCATTTATTGAATGGCCACGACCGTATGTATATTCAGGCAACAAATGGCTTTCACTTCCAAGAAATCCTGTTCCGGTACATGGTGGCTTTGTATACTCATTTATTACAGGATAATCTCCGTTACCTGGGGAAAACCCACTTGTGCATCTCATAACATACGTTTCTCCT
>JAEZNF010000374.1 GCA_023441845.1 Bacillota bacterium
GTTTATAGGCTATCATTTGTCAAAAAGGCTACTTGCTGATGGATGGACAGTAATAGGTTTAGATAATCTTAATGACTATTACGATGTCAATCTCAAACTGTCACGTTTACAATTACTTCAAAAAGAATCGCAATTTCGTTTTTTTAATGGATCTCTTGAAGAACAATCTATCGTTCAAAAATTATTTGCTGAGCATGAGATTGATGTGGTTATTAATCTCGCCGCGCAGGCAGGTGTCCGTTATAGTTTGAAGAATCCGCAGGCCTACATCCAATCTAATATAGTAGGTTTCATAAATATTCTTGAAGAATGCAGACACCACAAAGTGAAGCATTTAATATATGCATCTTCCAGTTCTGTATATGGTGCGAATACGAAGATCCCTTTTTCGATTCATGATAATGTAGATCACCCATTAAGCCTGTATGCAGCAACCAAGAAAGCTAATGAGTTAATGGCGCATTCCTATAGCCACCTATATAATATTCCAACAACAGGGTTGAGGTTTTTTACTGTCTATGGACCTTGGGGGCGGCCGGATATGGCTTTATTCTTGTTTACCCAGGCGATATTGAACAATGAGCCGATCAAGGTATTTAATCATGGTAAAATGAAGCGGGACTTTACTTACATAGACGATATTGTAGAAGGTATTGTCCGCCTGATTGATGAAATTCCTATTTCAAACCCTGAATGGTCTGGTGACATGCCAGATCCGGGGACAAGCCGGGCGCCATACAGGATTTACAACATTGGGAATAACAATCCAGTGGATCTGGAAGAGTTCATTTCTGCACTGGAGGAGAAACTGGGTAAGAAAGCGATAAAAGAGTATCTTCCTCTTCAGCCTGGAGATGTGCCGGCTACTTATGCAGATGTCAATGACTTGATCGAGAAAATAAGTTTTAAACCCAATACATCATATAGGGATGGAATTGGGAAATTTGTTGACTGGTACAAAGGATACTACGGGGTATAGTTTATGTGTGGTATTAATGGATATATAGGCTATGAGCCAGGTTATCGTGAATTAAATATTAATAGAATCAGGGCTATGAATTCGCTTATTACCCATAGAGGGCCTGACGACGAAGGAATATATGCTGATGAATATGTAGCTCTCGGAATGAAGCGGCTTTCAATTATAGATTTATCAACAGGCAGGCAGCCAATATTCAATGAAGATGAAACAAAAATAATTATCTTTAATGGTGAGATTTACAATTTTCAGGAACTGCGCAAGGAACTGTTAGCACGTGGACATATTTTTAAAACAAAAGGAGATACTGAAACAATTCTCCACGCATACGAGGAATTTGGAGAAAAGTGCTTGAATAAGCTGAATGGTATGTTTGCATTTGCAATTTATGATATAAATACCAGAAAAGTTTTCATTGGAAGAGACCGGGTGGGCGAAAAGCCGCTATATTATTATTTTGACCAAAACTGCTTTATCTTTGCTTCGGAGTTAAAAAGCATCATTAAAGTTTTTCGCGAAAAAAGGGAAATAAATGAGGAAGCACTCTATCAGTATTTTTCCTTAACTTACATTCCTGCACCCTTGACGATATATAAGAACATATATAAATTGGAGGCGGGATGCAGTCTTTCCCTTATAAATAGGGAGTTGAGTATAAAACCATATTGGGATATTAATATTGGAGAAAAGGGAGTTACTCGTGATTACGAGGTCTGCAAAAAGCAGCTTAGAGAAGCACTATTTCATTCGGTAGAAAAGAAAATGATCAGCGATGTGCCTATTGGTGCATTTTTGAGCGGAGGAATTGATTCCAGTATTGTTGTCGGAATAATGTCAAAGATTTCAAAAAGGCCTGTAGATACATTCACTATGGGCTTTAAAGTCAAAGGGTTTGACGAAAGTGGTAGAGCTTCGATTGCGGCGGAAAAGAACAGGACGAATCACCATTTACATTTTCTTGACTATAACGATGCATTAGAATACCTTGATACAATTATTGAAGCATTTGATGAGCCTTTTTCCGATTCTTCGGCAATACCGACTTATTTTGTCTCCAAATATGCCTCAGAGTTTGTTAAGGTGGTACTAACTGGTGATGCAGGTGATGAACTTTTTGGCGGCTACAGCAAATATATGATCCAATATTATACAAGCCTGTATAACAAGATTCCGAAATATCTGAGAAAAAATCTGATAGAAAAGCTTTTATATGCTGTACCAGATAGGTCATCTCTTACAAGGAAGCTAAGAAAGGTAATTGGTAATACAGAAGCGGATGCATTGGAAAAAAGGATAAATTTAATGAAGTTAGGCTTTGGAGCGGAATATATATCAGAGCTTTTAAACATTGACTTTAGTGAAGGGTACAATGATAGTTATATAACCCAGTATTACAATAAGTTTCCAAGCGTTGATGAATTGTTTAAAACACTATATACTGATTTTAAGGTGGTTTTGGAAGGTGACATGCTTGTTAAGGTTGACCGTATGAGTATGACCCATTCCATTGAGACGAGGGCTCCAATGCTGGACCCAGAAGTAATTGAATTGGCTTTCCAAATACCATCTGAATACAAAATAAAGGGAAGGTCCCAAAAACATATCTTAAAAGATACATTTAGGGATCTGATACCTGAGCAGCTTATGCATAAGTCAAAGAGAGGCTTTGCAGTACCAATTGGTGAATGGTTTCTGGGGCCGTTGAAAAGTGATTTGCTGAAGACTTTGTCGAGAGAAGTTGTGCAGGAACAGGGTATTTTTAAATATGATATAATAAGTAAAATGATGAACAACCATTTTTCGGGGAAATGTAATCATGCATCGCAATTATGGTCGTTATATGTATTCCAAAAGTGGTATGAACGCTCATAACTTAATTGATGCTTTATTGGGATCATATATTATTAATTCGGGGGAATTATGGACATATATAACGGTATTATTAGTAAAGATAGTAGTCTATCGGTTATTGGTCTTGGGTATGTTGGCTTACCTTTAGCGATAGAATTTGCAAAAAAAGTTAATGTCATTGGCTTTGATATTAATCCACATAAAATAAGTAGCTATAAAGAATTTATTGATGTAACCAACGAAGTAGGCAGTGAAGAGCTACGAAAAACATCATTGTTTTTTTCTAACGATGAGACCGATCTAAAAAAATCTCGATGCTATATTGTTGCTGTTCCTACGCCGATTAACGCAGATAGAACACCTGACTTGAAACCGGTTATAGGTGCAAGTGAAATTGTAGGCAGAAATCTTGAGAAAGGTTCTATAGTAGTATATGAATCTACGGTATACCCTGGAGTTACTGAAGGTATTTGTGTTCCGGTCCTGGAGAAATTTTCCGGTTTAAAGTGCGGAACTGATTTTAAGGTAGGTTATTCACCAGAGAGAATTAATCCTGGAGACAAGATCCACACGGTAACAAAAATAACGAAGATTGTTTCCGGAATGGATGAAGAATCATTGAATGAAATTGCAAATATATATGGACTCATTATTGAAGCGGGGGTATATAAAGCAGAAAGCATAAAGGTAGCCGAAGCGGCGAAAGTCATTGAAAATTCTCAAAGGGATATTAATATAGCCTTTATGAATGAGTTATCCATTATTTTCAATAAACTTGGGATTGACACAAAGGAAGTACTGAAGGCCGCAGGGACAAAGTGGAACTTCTTAAACTTTACTCC
>JAEZNF010000497.1 GCA_023441845.1 Bacillota bacterium
GCTTGTAGCTCTGTCATTTGATGATGGTCCGGATAACGTAAAAACAGCAAAAGTACTTGATAGACTTGAGAAATATAAAGTTAAAGCAACATTTATGCAGGTCGGGCAATTGGTAAATTCTAGTACTCAAGCTATTGAAAAAAGAATTATCGCTGACGGTTGTGAAATCGGAAACCATTCATGGGATTGGAGCAGTATGGGTAATATGAGTGCATCGGAAATAAAAGACCGTATTAATAGGACAACCGCTGCTATTCAGCAGTATGCCGGTGTAACACCTAAATTTTTCCGTGCACCTAATCTTAATTACAGCCAGACATTGAAAGATGCTGTTGATTTGACATTTATAGAGGGTATTAACTGTGAGGACTGGAATCAAGGAATTGATGCTAACACAAGGGCACAAAAGATTTTAAATCAAATGAAACCCAATACAATAATTTTGATGCATGATGTTCAGCCAGACCCACATCCGACACCTGAAGCTCTTGATATAATTATTCCAAGACTCTTAGAGCAGGGTTATGAATTTGTAACAATGAGTGAATTGTTTGAAAGAAGAGGCGTTAAGCTGAGCGCATCAGACAATACAGTTTATACAACCTTGCCGTAAGTTATTGTTACCGATACAATTTATTAATAATTAAAATGACTGTTGCAAAACAAGTAAAGTTGTTTTGCAACAGTTTTTTGTGGACATTTTACAAAGAGAAATCCGAAAAAGACCGGTTGCCGCTTATTCTGATGCATTATTCCGGTGACCGCTTGGGATATTTATCGGATGATTTCGGCAAAGTAAAGTTGATCGTATAAGGGATTAATGTATAAAGTTTTTTATCTATAGCAATGAAGGTCAAGAACAGTTAAACTCCGGTATGGTATTATTTAGACAGGAGGTGAGAAAATGGAGAGCAGGGACAAAATTGATGCGGTCCAGCGGATGCAGGATTATATTGAGAAACACATAACCGAGCCCATAACACTATATATGCTTGCCGATGCCGCAGGGTACTCACCCTGGCACAGTGCAAGAATATTCAAGGAGCTTTTGGGTAAAACACCTTTTGAATATATCAGGATACTAAGGCGGGTAGCCGTTAAACTGAGGGATGAGGATGTCAGAATTATAGATGTGGCTTTTGATTTTGTATTCGACTCTCATGAGGGCTTACAAGAGCATTTTCAAAGCAATTCGGTATGACTCCGCAATACTATTCCCGCAATACACCGCCGCTGAAGCTTTTTATGCCCCGGCGTATCCGTGATTATTACTTCATTAAGCAAAAAGGAGAGGATAATATGTCTGAAAAATCCAATGCAAATACAGTTTTTGTTTAGGTAGTTGACCGGCCCGCAAGAAAACTGATTTTAAAACGCGGTATAAAGGCCACCGAGTATTTTGAGTACTGCCAGGAGGTGGGCTGTGATGTATGGGAAGTACTTTCCGGCATAAAAGGAGCTCTTTATGAACCTATTGGCATGTGGCTGCCTGATAATATGCGTAAACCCTGTACATCGGTATATTCGCAGGGGGTTGAAGTACCTTGCAGCTATCAGGGTGAAATACCGGAGGGGTATGAGATAATTGAACTACCGCCGTGTAAAATAATGGTGTTCCAGGGACAGCCGTTTGAAGATGAAAAATTCGGGGAAGCAATTGATGAGCTCTGGGAAGTGATAAAAAACTATAATCCGGAAATTTACGGATTTAAATGGGCGGATGAAGATGGACCAAGGTTTCAGCTTGCACCGATGGGATATAGAGGATATATTGAAGCAAGGCCGGTAAGGGCAATTAGCAATATATAGCAGGTATATATCAGCAAAGGGGCTGTCCTGAAAACGAGCCTCCGGGACAGCTTAAAATTACAGCATAAATGCATAAATAAGCCTACCGATTTTTCGGTGGGCTTAAACTTTCTTTAGGGAAGAAAACTTTAATAGTTTTTTGTATTGTTACTTCATACCCTAAATTTTCTAAAAATTTAATACTCTTTTCTCTTTTCCCTCTACGGCGTGCCGCTATTTTTTGATACCGTGTATACAAATAACAAATAACTATCCTTTTTTCTTATTGCTACTCTTGCACATTCCACTATTGTTGCTTTTAGATATTGTTACCTTTTCTAATTCTGGTGCTTATTAAATATACAATGGCAACAAAAAGTGGTACACCAAAGGAGCTGATAATCAGTCTGTTGCACGGACTTGGCAGTACAAATCACCGATCCCCTTTCGACATTTACTGGCACCTTGTACTATTGTATCACGTATAAAATCTGAAACCCAACATTAAGTTTTCATTGATTGTGGTGAGAGCCACTATCATAATTGTCTGTTGCAAAATAAACTGATAAAGTTATTTTGTAACAGCCTTCTTTTGCCCTAAAAATAGGAAATGCGGGTCCAAAAAGACCCGCAAATGTTGTATAATTCAGTTATGAAGGCAAAAAGTATACAATAAAATAACTATAAGTATCTAATTATATTTAATCATCTTTTGCTATGAATTCTTCTAAAAACTTTATTTCGTTCATATATATTCTACCTGCAGTTCCTTGAAGAACTGGCTTTTTGTAATCTGGCGACTTAAGATAGTTAAAATCAAAGATCCTTTCCCATGTCGCTTCTTTGCTTATACTGTATTT
>JAEZNF010000544.1 GCA_023441845.1 Bacillota bacterium
CATAAAGTACATTTTGCATAAGTCATTTCGTGGAAATAACTTGTGTTCAAAAGCACCAGGAGTTAAAATTGAAAACCGAAATACTTAAGATCGATATAAATAATATTGATGCCGAAAAAATAAAATATTCAGCCGAGGTTATAAAATCGGGAGGTTTGGTTGCTTTTCCGACAGAAACCGTTTATGGACTTGGGGCCAACGGACTTGACGAAAAAGCTGTAAAAAAAATATTTGAAGCCAAAGGCAGACCGTCCGATAACCCGTTGATTTTACATATTGCCGACAGAAACCAGGTTTTTGAACTTGCGAAAGATGTGCCTTCAAATGCAGGGAAATTAATGGACAGCTTTTGGCCTGGCCCCCTCACAATGATTTTCAATAAGGCGCAGAATGTTCCGGGTGTCATATCCGCCGGACTTGACACGGTTGCTCTAAGGATGCCTTCGCATCCTATTGCGCTGGCGCTCATTAAGGAATCGGGCGTGCCCATTGCCGCGCCCAGTGCAAATACATCAGGAAGGCCGAGCCCGACAAATGCAAAGCATGTTATTGAAGATTTGTCCGGGAAGATAGATGTTATCATTGATGCGGGAAATGCAAAAATAGGGTTGGAGTCTACCGTACTGGATGTGACGGTTGATACTCCTGTTGTTTTAAGGCCGGGAGGTATAACGCTAAAACAGATAAGTAATGTTATTGGACATGCTGATATTGACCCAACGCTTATGACAAAGGCTGAAGGAGACTTTAGACCGAGGTCGCCGGGTATGAAATATAAGCATTATTCGCCGAAAGCTGATGTTATTATTGTTGAAGGCAGTCCTGACAGGGTATCGCAAAAAATAAAAGAGCTGGTATGCATGCATTCTCAGAAAGGCAAAATTGTTGGCGTATTGGCCACTGATCAGACAAAGGAGCTTTATCCCTCTGTGGAGGTTATTTCCCTGGGAGACAGGGACAAGCTTGAAACTGTTGCTGCAAATCTTTTTTGGGCACTGAGGGAATTCGATAAAAAAAATGTGGATATTATAGTTGCCGAAGCAGTTGATTATGAAGGCATCGGACTTGCGGTAATGAACAGGATGAAAAAAGCGGCCGCTTATAATATTATAAAGGCTTGAAGTTTATGTATTTTGAAGATAATCAAACTTGGGGTGAGTTAATGAAGCATATATTGTTTGTTTGTACCGGAAATACCTGCAGAAGCATTATGGCTGAAGCCATATTAAAGGATAATATAAAAAACTCGAATATTCCCGATGAAAGTTTTACGGTGTGGTCTGCCGGTATTTATGCACAGCCGGGTGAACCTGCCAGCTTTAATTCCAGGGAGGTTTTAATGGACAAATGGGGAATTGACATTGGAGGTCACCGTGCACGGCTTCTAAAAGAGGAAGATGTGAAAAAGGCAGACCTGATATTGACAATGACGGCTTCGCACAAGTCTACAGTAATAGCGATTTTTCCGCAGGTCCATGACAAAACTTATACACTCCGGGAATATGCCGAAGATATTTGTGGAAAAAAGGACGAAAAAACAATTGATGTCAGCGACCCGTACGGAGAAGGAATCCAGGTATACGAAGCATGTGCACAAGAGATCAGGGATCTGGTTGACTCTATTTATAATAAATTAAATACAAACTTTCTTTGACATAATAATGTCGATACTATAAAATAATTTGGAAGGGTGATTGATTTGATAGCAATCGGTAGTGATCATGGAGGTTTTAAACTAAAAGCTGAGATAATAAAGCATTTGAATGATAGGGGTTATCAGGTAAAGGATTTCGGTACATTTGACGAACATTCGGCGGATTACCCGGATTTTGGACTTGCCGTTGCAGAGTCTATAATTAAAGGTGAGTGTGAAAAGGGCATAGCTATCTGTGGAACAGGAATAGGTATATCAATATCTGTAAACAAGGTTCCGGGGATCAGGGCTGCCCTTTGTACCGACAGCTTTATGGCTAAAATGAGCAGGGAACACAACAATGCGAATATTCTGGCACTTGGAGAGAGAGTAATAGGTGTCGGATCTGCTTTAGAAATTGTTGATGCATGGCTTAATACGGAGTTTTCCGGTGACGACAGGCATAAAGCAAGAGTGAATAAAATCTCTTTAATAGAAACAAAGTACACAAAATAAGAGAGGAATACGATAATATGAAAAATGTTTATATTTTTGACCATCCGTTAATTCAGCATAAAATCTCATTGTTAAGGGATAAGAACACCGATACGAAGGAATTCAGAGAACTCGTTAAGGAAGTCTCAATGCTTATGGGATATGAAGTAACAAGGAATATGCCTTTGAAGGAAGTTGAGATCGAGACACCGGTTGGGATTGCAAGGACGAAGGTAATTTCCGGTAAAAAGCTGGGTATAGTGCCTATTTTAAGAGCCGGTCTTGGTATGGTCGATGGGATGATTCAGCTTTTACCGATGGCTAAGGTTGGGCATATAGGCTTATACAGGGATCCAGAGAGTCTCCAGCCTGTTGAATATTATTGTAAGCTGCCTTTTGATGCTGTGGATAGAGATATAGTCATACTGGACCCAATGCTTGCAACAGGCGGTTCTGCATCTGCTGCAATAAAATATATCAAGGAAAAAGGCGTAAATAACATAAAATTAATGTGCCTTATTGCTTCAAAAACAGGTATAGAAAGGGTTAATAATGATCACCCGGATGTCGAAATATACTGTGCCGCTGTTGATGAAGAATTAAATGACCACGGATATATACATCCCGGCCTTGGAGATGCAGGGGACAGGCTTTTCGGAACAAAGTAGATTAATAATGTATCTGGTTTTCAGTTTGTGGATAAAGTGCATATGATATTCTGAAGGAGTTGGAGGATACTTTATGAGGCCGTCTTGGGATGAGTACTTTATGGAAATTGTTGAATTGATAAAAAGCAGGTCGACCTGTTTAAGAAGGCAGGTAGGAGCTCTTATTGTTAAGGATAAGCGCATACTTGCGACCGGTTACAACGGTGCCCCTACAGATTGCAGACATTGTTCGGAAGTCGGGTGCCTGAGGGATGAGCTTAATATTCCTTCAGGGCAGAGACACGAACTTTGCAGAGCTATTCATGCAGAACAGAATGCTATTGTTCAGGCTGCGTATTCAGGTACCAGCGTGAAGGACGGAACTTTATATGTAACTCATCAACCATGTGTGCTGTGTGCAAAAATGGCAATAAACGCAGGAATTAAAAAGATTGTTTTTAAAGGGGATTACCCTGATGAATTGTCTATGGAACTTTTAAAAGAATCAGGTATTAGGGTTGTGAAGGTTGATATTTAATACAAAAGAAGGTGTGTTAATGTGGTTAATATGGTGATAACATATGAACATTTGATATCATTTATTTTAGCGTTTATCGTAGCTCTTTGTGCCACACCTATAGCAAAGAAGATTGCTGTTAAGTTGGGAGCAGTGGATATACCAAAGGATGACAGGAGAGTACACAAGAAGCCAATTGCGAGATTGGGGGGCCTTGCCATTGTAACAGGATTTTTTATGGCCATACTCTTCAATATATTCAATGATATGGCGAATGACAGCATTTATTTTGCACTAAACAAGCAAATGAAGGGACTTTTAGCAGGTATTTTGATTATTGTTGCAGTTGGAATGGTGGATGATATTTATCAGTTAAAGGCAAAAGTCAAATTGGTTTTTCAAATTATTGCGGCTGTTATTGTTGTTGCCTCCGGAACTAAAATAGAGGTAATTTACGGTATTACGGAAATAAGTCCCTATATTACAATACCGCTCACAATTTGCTGGATAGTTGGGATAACAAACGCCATAAATTTAATTGACGGTTTGGATGGCTTAGCTGCCGGAGTTTCATCAATAGCATCGCTGTCGCTGTTTTTTGTATCCCTAATTTTCAATAGGCTGGATGCAGCTATAATTACAGCAATACTTGCCGGCTCAACACTTGGATTCCTGCCGTATAATTTTAACCCCGCCAAGATATTTATGGGTGATACAGGTTCGACTTTTCTCGGGTTTACATTAGCTGTTATTTCGATACAGGGGACTTTAAAATCGTATACGTTGGTGGCTATTGCAATACCTCTTCTAGTTCTAGGACTGCCGTTGTTTGATACTATTTTTGCTGTGTTAAGAAGATTGGTAAGTGGCAAGTCCATTATGGAAGCTGACCGGGGCCATTTACACCATAAGCTTATTGATATGGGCTTAAGTCAAAGGCAGTCTGTAGTTGCTATGTATGCAGCCAGCGGCGCTCTAGGGCTTTGTGCAGTAGTACTTGCAGGAAAAGGTGCGATTAGCGCTATCATAATGATTTCGGCCGTATCGATATTTATTATTGGCGGAGCCAAGTATATGAGCGATATGAGCGACAGTGACGAGGACGAAGAGATTGAAGATGATGAAAAAAAAATGAATTCCCAAATAAATATAAAACATGAGGGAATAAAATAGAGGATATATAAGCATGAAGAAATTAAGGGTATTAACGGTTTTTGGTACCAGGCCGGAGGCTGTTAAAATGGCTCCACTGGTGAAAGAATTGGAAAAACACGAAGGCATTGAGTCGGTTGTTTGTGTAACGGCTCAACACAGGCAGATGCTTGATCAGGTACTGAGTATGTTTGAAATAGCGCCTGACTATGATTTGAATATAATGAAAGACAGGCAAACCCTGGTTGATATAACGGTAAGTGCTTTAAAAGGCTTAAGTGATGTGCTTGATGAGGTAAAACCCGATATAGTTCTTGTACATGGCGATACTACTACGTCCTTTGTCGGCGGCCTCGCTTCGTTCTATAAGCAAATCAGTGTGGGGCATGTTGAAGCCGGGTTAAGGACGTTTGACAGGTATTTTCCATATCCTGAAGAAATGAATAGAAGGCTCACAGGGGCATTGGCCGAGCTGCATTTTGCCCCGACGGTTAGAAATAGATCCAACCTGATAAATGAAGGAGTTAAGAAGAATAAAATATATATAACCGGCAATACGGTTATTGACGCTTTGAAAACTACTGTAAAGGAAAACTATGTTTTTGACGAGCAGAGGCTCCATAAAATTGATTACAATAAAAACCGTATAATTTCTGTAACTGCTCACAGGAGAGAAAATTTGGGAGAACCGTTAAGAAATATTTGCTCAGCAATAAGATGTATAGTTGATAACTATAGTGACGTTGAAATTATATACCCTGTGCATTTAAACCCTGTTGTCAGGGATACGGCCGGTGAAATTCTTGGAGGACATCCAAGGGTACATCTGGTTGATCCATTAGGGGTGCAGGACATGCACAATCTTATCAATAAATCCTATATGATATTGACTGATTCGGGAGGACTTCAGGAAGAAGCCCCTTCACTTGGTAAGCCTGTCCTTGTCTTAAGGAATGAGACCGAGAGGCCTGAAGCCGTTGAAGCAGGTACGGTAAAAATTGCAGGAACCGATAAGGAAAGAATAATGGCTTTAACGGCAGAACTTCTTGACTTAAGGAGCGAGTACGAAAAAATGGCCAGAGCGGTTAATCCGTATGGTGACGGCAGAGCTTCCGAAAGGATTGCAGCAGCCTTAATGTATGAGTATGGACTGATAAGTAAAATGCCGTATGAGTTTCAAAATAACTGTTGATTTTTTATTAAATCAGTTAGCTTTTTTTGATAATTACAATATCAACCCTTCTGTTCTGTGCTCTGTTTTTGTCATTTGAATTGGGAACCTTGGGTCTGTATTCTCCATAGCCTGTAAAAGAAATGAAATTTGGGTCCAGTTTTGAAGTATTGATTAAAAATTGCAATACATTTACCGCGCGTGCCGCAGATAGCTCCCAGTTTGAAGCAAACTGGGATGATTTTATTGGAATATTATCGGTATGTCCTTCAACATTTATCTGATTACCGGACAGCGGCTTTAAAATGGCCCCTATCTCACCAAGGGCCTTTTTTGCATGGGTTTCTATTACAGCGCTACCGCTTCCGAATAAAAGGCTGTCTTTCATGGAGATTTCCACACCGCGCTCCTGAACAGTTACAACTACGAGTTCGCGCAGCTTGTTTTCCTCAATAACTTTATCCACCTCGTTTTTTATGGCTTCCATCCGCTGATCTTCCAGTTTTTCAGGTATTACGG
>JAEZNF010000582.1 GCA_023441845.1 Bacillota bacterium
TCGCTGTCCTCACCTGCTTCAAACTGATAATCGTGTATTTCATATTCAATGTCGCAGGATGAATTCTCATTTGCTCCGGAGAGGTCTATAAATTGTGTAAAGGGTATCCCGTGCTCCATGGATTGAAAACTGTCAGTCTCGTCATCCCCTATATATAAAGTGGTCACATTTAGCTCGCCTCTGGCAATTATTTTGTTATCGGCAATTTTAAAATCCTTTCCGGTAATTTTTATATCATTTCTCAATATATCCTTAATGGCAGGCTTACCGGCCGGAACCTCCATACTTTCGTTAACATTAAAATCAACCCTGTTATATCCGAGATAGCAGTTTATTCCAAGGTTATCCTTTAATAATTGAATATCCTCGGTACCTCTCAAGTCACTTATTACGTTCCTCTCTACCTCATCTACAACTCCTCCGAAAACTCTTACTATTGATCTTACATTTATTTTTCTTCCGTTCAAAATGCTGTACTCTATATTTTCAATTTCGCATTTGACCATCGCTCTCATGCCCTGTTTTGCATCCTGGGCTCTCATATCGCATGAGAAATTGGCATTTGTATTGATACTTTTTATATTCAGGCTCTCATCATCACATACATATAAAATCTTGTATCTTATTGTGCCTGAAGCAACTATTTTATCCTGCATAACTTCACTGCCATTAACCGAAACATCCCCGTCCAGAAGCAATATGCGGCCAATATCCGGCTTTACATCCGGTACGATTATATCATTTTCAACCACTGTCTGTATTGAATCCTCACACACTACCTCATTGATTTTTACCGATTCCTTAATCAAATCGAGAGACATAAAATACCTCCTCCTGCTTTATATAAAAATTGGCGTTTCGCATAATGAATAAGCTTTGAAACGGTATCCAATCCTTTGTAATATATATATTGACAAGGCATAAAAAATATTACACCTCTTAATATGGAATGATTAAAGAATTTTCATCAAGGACTTATTAAAATATAACTTCCGCTAAATCTTTTCTACGCATTCATAAAGTGCCATGAGTGCTGAAAAAGAATCGGAAGTAATATTTTAAGTCCCCCTAAGCAGGAAATACTCAAGAAATGCGGCAGACGCAAAGCGCTGTATAACTCTTCCAATCTTCTCTGTAATACTTTACAAATAATTTCGCCAGCATTATAAAATGGCCGGATATTAAGGCTCCGGCCACTTTACAATACTGTGATAAAAATCAACATCCCTCTATCCAAAAACATCAACTAACTTGAATCCTCTTATTATCCTTGCATACTACTAACTCCACAGCCTTTGTCAATACATCGGTATAACTATAAGATACTCTTCTTGTTGCTTCATACTCATTTTCAAACTTTACGACGAAGATGCTGGGATAGGTGTTTTCAAGTACTCCCTCTCTAATAAAAGTCTTTTTCCTGCCTTTGTTGGCTTTGAGCTGAACTTTCTGACCAATGCAGGTTTCTATATCTCTCTTAATCTGAAACAGATCACCCTTTTCTATCATTTAATCACCTCATCTTCTGTTTGGTGTTTATTATATCATATTTTTATTTTTTTGTCAAAAAAATTATATATTATAACAAGGGAAATTTAATTATGTCAAGAATTTTTTTAATTTTTCTTACACAAAATAAATACTTTGTGGCTCCATAGGATACCCAACCCTATATTTCCCGCGGGTTTCAATACCTCCGACCCCTTTCATGCCAGTTATTGTATTATTAATAACATCCTGGGGGTTCAATATCTTATCGAACCCTGTCAATGCTATTTTTTGGCACACCAGTACCGGGTCAAATGCATGAATTAAAACTCTATAGGGGGAGCTTGCAAAGTTCGCCCCGGCTGCCATTATTTCCCTATACATGGACTGGCAAGCTCCCGCAAAAATAACCAAACTGTCCAGATCAGACTCATATCGTCTGGCTTCCTTAACCGCCTCAACAAAATACTTTGAATTGCTGTAATTGTCCAGATTTAAGTAACTGTTATCGCCTTTGATAACACCATCGTGTCCGGTCAAAACCAGTATGTCGGGTCTGTAGTCTCTTAGCAGTTTATATACCGCAGATGGCTGGTCTCTTTCGGTAGCATATTTCCCGAAAGCTTCTATTCCCAACTTCTTATATTCCTCCATGCATGTGTTTAAGTAATCATTATCTCCATCTATATGGAGTACTTTTCCAGGTCTGGTATACTTCTTATTTTCTTCTTTCGGAGTATCTCTATTTCCCCTAAAAGACCTTCTGCCTTGTATTGACCTGCTTCCTGCTGCAGCACTCACTTCCCTGTGTTTTTTTTCAATAGCCCTGTTCATTCTTGTGTAATGTTCATCAACATGTTCGTTCGATTGTACAATAAGATCCGATTTAGGTGCATCTGCCTGAATCCTGTAGCATATTCCCTTTAAAACAGCCGTTTCCTCCTCTCCCTGCTTTTTAATATCCACAACTTTAAAGAAAATATCGCAACCATAAGACTTTCTGGCTACTATATCACCTATTTTTAGAGAATTCATAATACCACCACACCAGTAATACGTTACAATACAT
>JAEZNF010000618.1 GCA_023441845.1 Bacillota bacterium
GAATACAGGATTCAGGGTAAAGGTGAAGAATGATAAACTATAATGATGGAAAAACAATCAAATACCCCTTAAGGCTAAAGCTATTCATGGTAGCAGTTGTCATCATCATACCCATGATTATTCTCTCGGTTTACCAGATTGCGGCGCTGCATAATTATAGTACGGCATATGACAAGATAGTAAGAAGGATTACTTCAGCTAATAATTATAACCTCAATTTTAAAGAGGAAATGGACGAAAGCATGTATAAGATTGTTGTAGAAGCGGAAACTTTCGAATCCATTGACAAAAATAGCGATTTAAAAAATCCATACAAGCTGATAAAATCTGCAAGACAGAATTTTACCAATCTTAAGGAGATAACATCAAGCAGAGAAAGTCTTGATTGGATTAAACGTATTCTGCTCAATCTTGATACCCTGAAAGATAGGATTAATGAAATACGTGATAATTTGGCTCAGACAGGACACTATGAAGAAAATATTAAAATGCTGGAATCTGATATCTATATTCTGACAGAAATGTTTCAGGAAGAAATTCAATATTACATTTATTATGAAACCCAGAACTTTGAAGAGATAAGACAGAGCCTAAATGAGCAAGTAACCAATGTAATCGTGACAATGATAGTGGCATTATCCTCTATTATTATTGCATCCATATTGGTTAATATTCTTGTAACAGACAGCATTACAAAACCAATCAGGACGTTATGCGATAAGACTGCTATGGTAGCAAAGGGAGATTTTACAGCGAGGACAACCTGTGAAAATCATGACGAATTGTCAATATTATCTGAAAGTTTTAACGACATGGCGTTAAAACTGGAACAGCAGGTTAAAAGCATCAAGCTGGAACAGGAAAACTTAAGGCATATGGAATCAAAGCTTCTGCAAGCTCAGATTAATCCGCATTTTTTATATAATACATTAGATACAATTATCTGGCTGATAGAGGGAAATAAAAATACAGAAGCAATCGATATGGTTGTATCACTTTCTGAGTTTTTCAGGATTGTTGTCAGTAAGGGAAAAGATTTCATAACCGTTCGTGAAGAGGAAATACATATTAAAAGTTATCTTAAGATACAACAGTCGCGATATAAAGATATTCTGGATTATGAGATTAATATCCCTCACGAACTATACGGATATCAAATTTTGAAGATGACTATGCAGCCGCTTATTGAAAATTCTTTATACCACGGTATTAAAATGTTAAGGGCAAGAGGAAAAATAACAGTAACAGGTGAAATAATAGACGAGGTCGTTTGCTTTCATGTGAAAGATAATGGGATTGGAATGGATGTTAAGGAGTTAAATGAATTAAGAAAAGAAATTGAAATGACGGGCAGCAAGCAGAGCTCAGGTTTCGGACTTGCAAATGTCAATAAACGAATTAAATTGAACTACGGTAATATGTATGGATTGGACATCAGAAGCAAAAAAGGAGAAGGCACGGATATCACAATTAAAATCCCTGCAAGACTGGTTGATAATGAACGAATTGAGGTAGGATATGAATAAAAATATTAAGATCATGTTATGGATTTTCTTTATTGGCTTGATAACGCTTGCCAGCTGCAGTCTGAGGCCGCTCCGAAACATTCAGAATAATGAAACCGGGAATACAGAGAATATTGACTCTGAACTGACTATTGTTGGTTTTTCCCAGCTTGGTTCTGAATCAGACTGGCGTACGGCTAATACTAAATCTATCCAGAACGCTTTTACAAAAAAGAATGGATTTTCGTTGATCTTTTCAAATGGCAGGCAGAGTCAGGAAAATCAAATAAAGGATGTAAGGAGCTTTATTTTTCAGGAGGTGGATTATATTGTAATTGCCCCGGTGACGGAAACCGGGTGGGATACGGTATTGGAGGAAGCAAAGCAAGCAGGCATTCCGGTTATAATTGTGGACCGTATGATTGAAACAAAAGATGAAAGCCTTTATGTCGCATGCGTGGGAACTGATAAATATGCAGAAGGTATGAAGGCAGGACAGTGGCTGGAAAAATATCTGGAGGAACAAAAAAACAGGAATGCTGCTTTAAAGGAAAAGGTAGCTTTATCTGAAGAAACAGCATCGAAGGAGAAGAATGAACAAAATAAGGATAACATAAATATCGTTGTCCTTGAGGGGACTTTAAATTCAACGGCCCAGATCGGACGTTCCAAAGGATTTGAGGATGTTGCAAGACGTCATAAGAATTGGAATATTCTTGCACATGAAAATGGAGATTTTACCAAAGCAAAGGGCAAGGAAGTAATGGAGAAATTTTTACAGAAATTTAATGATATTGATGTATTGGTTTCTCAGAATGACGATATGACATTTGGTGCAATAGAGGCAATTAAGGAGGCGGGGTTAACCTGCGGAATAAACGGGGATATTACCGTCATTTCCTTTGATGCCGTTTCTGAAGCATTTGATAAGATGGAAGAAGGTCTTATAAACGTTGATATTGAATGTAATCCTTTGCAAGGCCCAATGATAGCAAAGATTATCGAACGCCTGGAAAAGGGAGAAAAGGTTGATAAGATATCATATGTGGTTGGAAAGGTCTTTGAAGCGGAAAATGCAAGCAAAGATCGGATTGGACGGAGTTATTAGAACTTATTTCTATTATTCACATTGAATGTAAATCTCATCTTGAAGTTACAGATACTCCTGATCGTAAAAAAATTAACAAAATTCATAAAATTCTTAACCAAAAAGCAACGAGAAAAAGAAGCACAGTAAAAATAACTACAAAGACAGGAATAATTTCTGTTTTTTTGTGAATATAAGTTTAATATACTTGTAGATATAAAAGGAAACTCAACATTTTGAGTTTAATAATGATAGGGGGAGATATCCATGAAGAAATTAATTTCTTTAGTTCAGGTGTTTGCGCTGGTATTGGCACTTGTATTCACACTTGCAGCATGCGGTAGTAAAACTACCAGCGAGGAAGGCGACAAGACAGATAGTACAAACAAGAAAATTGTTGTAGGTGTTGTGCAGACAAACGCCAATGAGTCAGACTGGCGTACAGCGAATACTAAATCTTTCAACGAGGCTTTCGCAGCAGCAGGTTGGGAGCTAAAGATGGTTTACGGTGAAGGTGACCATGCTAAACAGATTTCTCAGGCTCAGCAGCTCATCCAGGAAGAGGTTGACTATCTTATCGTTTTAGGACTTCAGTCAGCAGGATGGGAAGACGTGGCAAAGGCTGCTAATACAGCTGGAATCCCATTTATTATGGCTG
>JAEZNF010000624.1 GCA_023441845.1 Bacillota bacterium
TTGGACTTACTAATAATAGGCACACCATCTTTATTATATACGGAGAAGTTCATGCTTTCATCTGTTCCTATTTTTTTAAGCACATCATAGAAAAGCTTGTTGGCATCAATGTTCACCAGAAGCAGTCCTTTATAGTCACCCTGATAGAGGGGAATAGGACATACAATAGAAATAAGCAGCTTTTTTCCCTGCATGGACTCTATTGTACGGGGATTAGATATGCTGATGGTGCCGTTGCTTTTCAAAACGATTGCTTCGAAGTCAGGGAAATTTTCCAGGGGGTATCTGTTGGCTGTTTCGGAAGAGTAAACGACGTCGTGGTCCGGCAAATAAAGATAGGATGAATAAAGATAACTGTTGCCAAGGACAACACTGTCCAGCTTCCGCTGAAGTCCTATATGATAAAACATATCCTGATTCTCACTATTTATCATTTGAATCATTTCATTATCATATAAAGGTATTTTATAGATACCATCTGTTATTTGCTGCATAATCATTTCAAAGGAAATGGCAACCTGCTCAATGACACTGTCATTTGACTTTTTTAGCTCTTCGGAGTACATGCTTTTCATGGAGGAGTAGTACAAAATCATGATGGGTAAAAAAAGGGCAACCAGAAGTGAACTGATCAGGCGAATTAAATTGGTTTCAAAGGTTCGTTTTCTTTTGAGTTTTTCACACTTTCCGAATCGGAATATTCTCAGAAAAATCACTCCTTGGATTTTGAAAGGCGGTTTACAGCTTCAAAAAAATTATACAACAATAATGTAACTGTGGCAATGAAGGGATGAAATTCGGGGGATAACAATTTCGATCAGCTGTAACAAAATTGCTTCAAATGCCCTTTGCTTTGAGTTTTGTTATCGGTTGGCATTATTCTTATATACCGTATTAAAGTGATGTGCTAGGATGAAACCACAATTTAGATTACATAGAGGTGAGACAAACAATATGAAATTGACTACAGTAAAAAATAATATCAGTCTGCACGAAAAAATTAAAAACACTCTGCAATATATTTATAAGAAGAGATTCCTGTATCTATTGCTTATACCGGGCGTAATCTATTTTGTTATTTTCAATTATTTACCTATGTATGGAATTATCATTGCATTTAAGGATTTCAATTTTGCGAAAGGCATTCTGAAAAGTGAATGGATAGGCTTTGAAAATTTCAGGTACATGTTTGGACTAGACGATTTTTACAAGGTGTTCTGGAACTCTCTTTATCTGGGCATTTTAAGGATGGTTTTTGGGTTCCCGTTTCCCATTATTCTTGCGTTATTATTAAATGAAATAAAAAATCGAACATATCAGAGAATAACACAGACGATTCTTTATCTCCCTCACTTTATTTCATGGGTGGTTATCGGTGGCATACTAGTAAATTTTTTATCTCCGGCATGGGGACTAGTGAATATTTCTCTTAAACAAATAGGTGTTGAACCTGTATTCTTTATGGCAGAAGAGAAGTATTTCCGTCCAATAGTAATTTTGAGCAGTATCTGGAAGGAGTCGGGCTGGGGAACGATCATATATCTTGCGGCCATGGCGGGAATTAACGTCGAACTGTATGAAGCGGCAGAAATGGATGGAGCCAACAGGCTGCAAAAACTCTGGCATATTACTCTGCCCTGTATTAAATCCACTGTAGTTGTCATGCTTATACTAAGATTAGGGCAGATAATGGGCAATGGCTTTGAACAGATATTTGTTCTGCAGAATCCCATGAACCTGGGTGTGGCGGAGGTTTTTGAGACATATACGTACAGAGTTGGTGTAGTAGGCGGACGCTTTTCATTTGGTACAACAGTGGGACTTTTCACTTCTGTAATCGGAACAATACTTATTCTGATCAGCAATAAAGTGGCTACATTATTAAAAGAAGATGGGATATGGTAAAGCTTTACTGATAGTACAATCAAAAAATTCTATTGTGGAGGTTGCACTGTAATATGAAAAACTTAGGGGATAAACTCTTTTCAATACTCAATTATACATTTATATCGATTTTTGCCTTGGCTTGCCTCTTCCCGTTCTTTTATGTGGCATCCTATTCCGTAATGCCTTACTCGGAATACCTGCAAAACCCACTAAAACTAATACCCAGTCAGCTTGACTTCGGCGCTTACAAGCAGATACTTAAAACACCGGTTCTGTGGTCCGGTTACAGGGTGACAATCATCATCACAGTCTTGGGTGTGATACTGAACATATTTTTGATGGTCATTTCTGCATACCCTCTCTCAAAGAAGGATCTTAAAGGGAGAAACGTAATACTGGTATTGATTACTTTTACAATGTTCTTTAACGGCGGACTGATACCAAACTTCTATCTGGTTAAATCTCTGGGTCTGTACAATACCATTTGGAGCATGATCATACCGGGTGCTCTGTCTGCATTCAATTTATTACTTATGAAAAACTTTATTGGAACTATTCCTGAGAGCCTGGAAGAGTCTGCAATCATTGATGGGGCTAATGAAATTATTGTGCTGTTTCGCATTATCATTCCGCTTTCCATGCCGGCTATAGCTACATTCATTATTTTTCATGCAGTAAGCCAATGGAACACCTTTTTTACGGCAATTATTTACACGGCTAAAAGAAGTCTTTGGCCTCTCATGCTTATATTAAGGGATTTGGTGGTGGAAGACGGGGGTTTGACAACGGATGCGCTAGATGCAAACACTACTGTAGAGGTTTTTACAATAAAAATGGCAATCATCATTTTTGCTACGCTACCAATTTTAGTAATATATCCGTTTTTGCAGAAATATTTCATGAAAGGAATTCTTGTAGGGTCAGTTAAAGGATAATTCAGGATCAATATGTAACTTAATTAATACTGCAATTCTGCAGTTTTAATAAATTAGAATTATTTAGGAGGATTGCACATGAAAAAATCAATCAGAGGTCTGGCCGGTATTTTAGTTTGTCTTATGCTTCTTATTTTGACCTTCACGGGCTGCGGTTCCGAAAAGGAGCAGGCGGTTAGTCAAGAAAAGACTGAAGTAGAAGCAACGACAGCAGCAGAAACAACAGCAGCTGTCGTGGAGCAAAACGCCAATACGGAACCGGTTACTATCAGAATGTTCAACAGAGTCAATGCTACAGTCGTTATCGAGGATAACCCGGTAATAAAGGAAGCCGAAAAGCTGGCGAATGTTAAAATAATACTTGAGGCTCCACCAATAAATAATTATGTCGATAAGCTACAGATCGTCATGGCTTCTGGAGATATACCTGATCTGGTATATAACTGGGGTACAGCAGGAAACGGTGCCGATGTAAATATGGAAACATGGGCAGGGAATGGACTTCTTGGAACACTGGATGATAAAATCCCGAATTACCCGAATCTGAAGAAAAACATTACTGCTGATATG
>JAEZNF010000038.1 GCA_023441845.1 Bacillota bacterium
GAAAATAACCTGCGGCGTGCCGGCAGCAGGGACACATATCAGACATACATGGCGAAAAAATTTATTTTCCCTGCTGTAGCTCTGGTAATCGGATTCATATTGGGGACCTTAATGGGAGACGTCCCTGCAGTGTCATATATCTTTAAAGGTACCGCGGCATTCGTTGCCATAACCCTCTTTTTCTACCCATCACGGGAACTGAAGCGGCTGATCCGGGAGAAAAACGATAAGCTTGTTCTGGAAATGCCAAGGTTTATCCGGACGGTGCGGTACTCTCCTGATAACAAAGCCCTACTGCACATCATATATGATTACCTGAAGTGTGCAAAAGCAGGGTTAAAATACGATCTTACACAACTGGCCGCCGACATTCAGATCCTTGGTGAGACAAAAGCCCTTGAAAACTTTATGCTAAGGGTTAATGTGGGTGAGGTCAGGGAGTTTGCATCGGTTCTGCTCCTTAGTCAGGATACAAGAGAGCATATAAAAATGAATCTTATGTTCATTGAAGAAAAGCTTGAGGAAAAAGTAGAGCGAATCCTGGATAAGGAACTCAAAAAGAGGCCTGAGATACTTGAATCTATAAACGAGGTTCTACTCTTCAGCCTTGGGATTGTGTTCCTTGTTCCGATGTTTATTTACTCGTGGGAAGGCATTATTAAAATGTTCAAATAAAAATTGTGGAGGTGTATTTTTGTGAAGAAAGCTTTAGGTTTTATCGTTGGTGCAGCAATAATTGTAGGTGTTGGAATATATTTTATCCAAAAGAACCCTGAGATTTTTGACAAGGTTTTTAATTTTGTACTTACCAAAATGGGCATTAATTAATAATTTTAGAGGAGCAGGACTAAAAAGCCTGCTCCTTGGAACGGGAGGTTTCGAAAATGAATGTTATGCATCCGGAAGTATGTCCTAACTGTGGAATTCAATTGGTTCCACACCTTAATGATATTAAGTCGTCTGATGAAATAGAAGTAAAAAGGCTCATATTTGAAAATGAATCCTTGAGTAAAATAACTGAAGGCGTATACAAAAAGGATAATTGCCCGCATTATTATAACCTCTTAAAGACCCGGAACATCGGCTCAGACATTATAATTATCTGTTTCGAGGATGCAGGTGCAAGGCTGCACCTTTATGAAGAGGTACTTTATAAATATGAACTATCTGCCATTGCAGCTCACTGTATCGGGGTGATGACCAAATGAACCGTACCCTGGTTTTCCTTATATCAATGATTATAATTGCAAGCCTGCTTACTTTATGTATCAGTATGTCAGCTGTGTGGAAGCAGCTCGATGAGATCCGGAAGATTTGTAATGTAACTGTTGTATGTGCACAGAAAAACGGCGGGTTCGATGCCGAGGCAGTAAAGCTTTTTTCTGATATGGTCCGGAGGAACAACCTTGAAGATAATATTCAAAATGTACAGTTTAACCCAGAGGAAGGAGTGAAGGTTCAAAAAAGGGAGCCGCTTTATATACGAGTAAGGCCTAAAGTTATTGTAAATATTCCTTTTGCCGGCACAAAAGAATTTACAGTCGGTTATATAGAAGCAAATGGTAACAGCCATAAATATTTTAAATAAACATAAAGTTTTTTTAAATAATTTCGATATTAATAATGCAGTTTTTTTCTTCCTGTGTAAAAGAATTCAATTATATAAAGTTACTCCCCTATTTGACCCTCAGATGAGGGTATTTTTTTGGGGTAAAATTGTTCAGGATAGTATTTTATATAATAGAATAATTTTAGGTTAAGCCATACGGGTCACCTGAGCAGGGAGCTGGTGTACACGGAACAAAAGGTACTCGCGTTTTCTTTGGATGGCTGCGGGGAGTTTTGTCTTATCTTCATTAGTTTGGTATTATTGTTTTGAAGATATAAATTTCTTTTTAATTGTTAGGAGTGATTTTATTGGATTATTATCCATTTTGGCTACCTGTCGCAATAATAGAAGGAGATTTACCCTGGGACAAAAGTGTTAATATGGAATTTGATAAATTTATGGAGAAATACACGCTTCATGATTCCTATTATGTTGGACTCTTTTATGACTTAGCTTATGATAATAACATAGTAATTGCAATACAATGGGATTCTGTGTGGCTGCCGGAGAGTGTTTCCAAATCAACGGCTTCCGTTAATGATTGGCCATATCTGTTTATAAGCATAAAAAATGTTGAAAACATCAATACATGGGGCTACAAGAATATCGATATTAATAGAGCTATTGGGGGATCAGAGTATGCAGTAACTAATGGAAAGAAGATTCTTGCGATAAGTGACGTATATGGCGGAGAGTTACAAATTGTATTTACAGGTGATACAGAATTCTTGGCCTTAAATAACAAAAAGGAACCTTTAAATATATAAAATAGGTGTTTAGGTTCAAAAAAGTGGGGTGCTTTCAATAAGGGTAAAGCCAAAAGTTATTGTAAATATACCTTCTTTTAGTTAAAGGAATTTGCAGTCCGATACATATAAGTAAATGGCACTAGCCATAAATATTTCAAATAACCCGTAAAAAACAAATACAAAGTGCCGATAAAAATATTGGCAAAGTATTTCAATAGAGGGGTTGTTATTATGGTAACAGAAGAACAAAAAAAAGCAGCAAAAAATGATTTGATTAACTTTAAAAAGAAACATCTTGATTTTTATGAAAAGATGATTAGGTTGCTTAATAGATACCAGGATGATGAATTCAGTAAAGGTAGGACTTCTTATGCCTACAAAGATTTGTTCAGGATTATTAGAAACATAGAGCGAGAAGGTAAGTATACAAAAGAACATATATATAAAGAAATGATATGCGATGTTAGAAATCTTGAAAATGAATTTAGGACTGATTTGAAATGTTTTAACGATTTGTTAAATGATCATATACGCAATTATGACAGTGCTGGCTATACAACTATGGCGCAGATTATGTATTCAATAATTTATACTGTAGATATTTTAACTCCGGAAGAAGTTATGAATCTTGAAAAAAAATTAGAGAAAAAGACATACACAAAACACATTAAGAAGGACGAGAAAGAAGAAACAAACTATATAAATGATATGACATCAACAATTATAAATTTATGTGATGAAGAGAGATTAAAAATAATTTATGCAAATTCCCCAGAAGAAGTTTTAGAAAAGATTCTAGCGGAAAAAAGGAAAAGGAGTACATCTAAGGTGTAGCGGAAGCATCCATACAATACTAATAGAGAAATGGTTATCGATATATACGAATATTGTTACGACCAGACAAAATTAATTCTTTTTAACATAGACGGTAGTGATACTTTTAAATGATTATATCTTTGATTTGTATCCGTATAAAAGGTAGCAAAAAAGGAGGCGAAAGACATGTTTAATACAGAAGATATTAATAATTTTTATTCTGACAAGAAGTTTACCGATTTAAATGGACTTCAGCAGTATCTAATAAAAGATTTAGTATTTAAATTTTTAGTTCAACTTAATTTTCTTTGTTGTCCTAAATGGAGAGGTGAAAAAACGGAAATTGTTTTCACAATAAAAAATAATAATATCAGTTACAATATAGAAAATGTAGCGACTATAAGAATTAGAGAAGAACATTTAGGAGTTGAATTATATAACCATGTAAATTTTTCGAGATCAGAAATGTTTAAATTTGATATTACCTCAATGAATAACGTAGCCGAGCTTTTCATTGAAGTACAAAAATTACTCAATTCAAAAACGAGTAGGATAAAACTATAAGAGAATAAACTTCGATTATTGGGCATCTAAAACTAAACTCCATTATACTTTCTGTTTCAAAAACGATGATTTTTGAGAACTCTTATAAAACCATTTTTTAATTATTGGGCTTCTTAAAATAAGAAGCTTTCATTTTACAGTAGAATAGCCTATTCCGGGTATTATTTAAAAGTCACCCTATTTGTATCAAAACTACTCTCAAAATCATATTCACAATAACTACCCTTTAGGATACTAACAGGAGCGTGATTTAATGAATAATATTTATGGATATGCAAGAGTGAGTACCCAACAACAAGATTTAATCCGTCAGTTGGACATTATAGGAAAATATAACTGTACTGAAATCTTAACTGAGAAAATTTCAGGTACAAAATCAGACCGCCCTGAGCTGAATCGGCTAAAGGATAAGGTAAGAGATGGCGATATACTTATTATAGAAAGCTTTTCAAGACTAGGCAGAAGCACAAAAGACCTTATTGAGCTTGTTGAATGGTTTGAAAGCAAAGGAGTAAAATTGGTAAGTATAAAGGAGAACTTTGATACAAACACCCCTCAGGGGAAATTAATGCTTACCGTATTTCAGGCATTCAGCCAATTTGAAAGAGATCTTATAGCTCAAAGGACAAAAGAAGGACTTGAAAGTGCTAGAGCCAGAGGACGGAACGGTGGCCGTCCGAAAGTAAAAGATAAGAAGGTTGAAAAAGCTCTAAAATTGTACAATTCAAATGAATACAGCATAAGTGAAATTGTAGAAATGTCCGGAATAAGTCGGGCAACCTTATACCGCTATATAAGCAGCACAAAGAATTCTTGAAAGTACGATATTCATTTTAAAAGGAGGAATA
>JAEZNF010000043.1 GCA_023441845.1 Bacillota bacterium
ATGATTTACAGGTATGAAAGTAGGGTGGACTCTTGCTTCGATAGTATTTCCGCATCTCTTGGCTATTGCAAGAAGCTTTATTGAATACCCAAGCTCTTTGCCGTAGGCAATATCCTCCACTGAGATCCCTGTAATACCTTCACGGTATACCTGGTCGATATGAACCCTTGTATGAAACGATAAGGAAGAAAGAATTGAAAGCTTGTACATTGCATCCCATCCTTCAATGTCCGCAGTTGGGTCCGGCTCGGCATATCCCAAACGCTGGGCTTCTTCCAATACGTCTTTGAAGCTTCTTCCTTCTTCAGACATTTTTGTGAGAATGAAATTGGTGGTACCGTTTATAATGCCCATTACTTCTTTTACGTGGTTGGCCTGCAGAGATTCACGCAAAAGCTTTATGACCGGTATGCCTCCTGCTACGCTGGCTTCATAATATAAACCTGCGCCATTTAAGCGGGCAGTATTTTCAAGCTCATGCCAGTGCTTGGCCATTAGCTCTTTGTTGGCAGTAACTACACTTTTACCATGCTCCAATGCCTTTTTAATGTATTCTTTTGCAGGCTCGACCCCGCCTATGAATTCAGCCACAACAGTTATTTCCGGGTTGTTTATGATATCATCAATATTATCTGTCAGAAGATCGCTCTTAACACTTGTAGTCCTGACCTTATTTATGTCACGGATAAGTACTTTTTCAACTTTTAATGTTATGCCTTCCCGGTAGTATATATCACTGCCGTTTTGTTCAATAATTTTATATGCGCCGGTTCCGACATTACCAAATCCTAAAAAACCTATTTTTATCTCAGCCAATATGGTCCGCCTCCATGTAATAAAAGATATTTAGTCAAATAATAAAAGGTACAAAGTATTAATTTTATTAAGAGCAAGAGTAGGAAATCATCACTAATAAAGCATATATAAGGTAATGATTAATAAAGATTATACAGGGCAATTATCAAGAAATCAAGGTCTCCCCGTGATAAATAAATTATTGTTTTTATGTCAAAGGCGACTCATTTTGATAGTTATTGAGGCGTTTGATAAACTTTTTGGGTAGAGCAGCGAATAAATATGAAGTCCTGTCCCTGGATTCCATCCAAGAAAATGGAATAATTATATTATGTATACTATAAACTATTTAGTTTAAGATGCCGATATCATTAAAAGGAGCTTTATAATTATGGGATGTAATTTAGCTGATGAGGGGGGTTTTTGGTGAGTAAAAATTTTTCTAAAGATGGAAAATATGATTCAAAAACCCGAGATTCTGAGGATATGCCTGATTTATCGGTTAATAGAATTGTACAGAATATTCAAAATGGTGATGAGGAACTTAGGAATATCTTTATAGAGAGTTATGAGCCGTTTATTGCAAAAACAGTATCTAAAACTGTCGGGGGGTATATTGTACCCAGGGACAGCGAAGCGTTTAGTGTAGGCCTGAGTGCTTTTAATGAAGCTATAGATAAGTTTGACGAACAGAAGTATTTTGTATTTTTGAGTTTCTCGGAGCAGGTAATAAGACGAAGGGCTATAGACTACATCAGGTCGAATTCAAAGGAAAGCAAGGTATTACCTTTTACATCTTTTGAAGAAAATAAAGCCGAGTTTGAGGAGAAGTACCTGGCAACCGGATCAGATGATGCGTTTGAAGAGGTTGAATATAAGGAAGAAATTAAAAGTTTTGAAGAGTTGCTTAAACAATTTGATATAACTGTTGAGGAACTTGCTGAATGTTCACCTAAACATAAAGATGCAAGACAATCTTCTATAAGAATAGCAAAACTATTGGAGGAAGACGAAGATTTGTTTAACAAGATGCTTAAAAAGGGAAATATTCCTTATAAGGAATTAGGGAAGGTGGCCGCAGTAAATAAAAGAACTATCCAGAGAAACAGTAAATTTATTATAGCGATAGCTATTATTTTTAAATTTAAATTTGAAATTTTCAAATCTTATATATCTGAGTATGATGAGCAGTCTTTATAAAGTGAGGCCGGTTTAATAATATTCCATTAGTTAAAACACAAAACCAATTCTTATTAGTGGGCCGTTTCTCGAAGAGAAATCCGGCCAAAAGCGAGAGGACCTCGACGGCCCTGCGCTTTTGATTCACGGTTTTGTGTTTTATTATGCCCTTTTATAGGTTCTAATAAACTATTATAAAATTTATTTATAAAATCGATATAAAGTGACATAAAAATTTCCTTATTTACGATTATTATATTGAAAGGTATCAACCAATTTGTTTGAACGCATTCAATATAACTGTATGAAAATCTTAAAATTGTATTAATGTAACTATTCTATGGCTTTACTCTCAGTTTAAATTGTATTTCAGATTTGTTTATGTCTGGGAAATTACGGTGGATATAGACTTTTGCAATGCAGTGATTTCAGTGTGGGAGCTGGACACCCTGCTTGCTTGTGCGGGCAATGGAACGAAGTGAAATGAAAGTATGGAAGGTTGCTACGTTGTGTTTTTTGGAGAATAAAGATTTGTTCCAGATATATCGAAGTTGTATGGAGGGGGTTATTTTATGACCAGGGGCAGGGTTATAAAGGTAAAAGATAATAAGGTGATTATTCTTACAAACGAATTTGAGTTCCTGCAGGTAGAAAAGCAGGAGTCTATGAGTTTGGGAAAAGAAGTAGTGTTAACGGAAGATAACACTATTAAGGACTTCTCACGGGTTTCTAATGTTAAAAATTTCTCACGGGTTACAGGTGCCAGGAATTTTTCGCGTGTAATAAATATAAAGAATTTTTCACGGGTATCGGGTCTTGCTGCTGCAGTTGTAATGATATTCATGTTCTCACAATCCTATTTTTTCAATAAACAAGTCGGTGATAATGATTTTGCATACATTAATGTTGACATAAACCCTAGTGTTGAACTTGTTATAGATAGTTCAGGAATAGTTAATGATGCAAGTGCAATAAATGAAGATGCGAATTTGGTTTTAGACCAGCTCGAACTGAAAAAACACATTAAAGAAGTGTCCGATATGTTAATTCAGGAATCGGATAAAGAAGGGTTTGTTAGTAATGGAGATGATGGTGTAGTTTTGCTTTCTGCTGCATTAAATGAAAACAGTGTAGAATATAAGAGAGATAGGGTAGCTGCCGAGAAGAAGCTCAGAGAATTACTTGAAACGCAGGAGGGGTTTAGACGTATTAATGAAAAAAGCGTAGAAGTAAAGGTAATTACTGTGCAACCGGAAGTAAGAAAAGAATCAATAAAAAGAAATATTTCAATAGGTAGATATACTGTTTACGTGAAAGCAAAGGAACAGGGAATTGATATGCCGTTGGAAAAAGCTAGACGTGTACCTATCAGTAAGGTGTTAAAAGATGTAAAAATAGATTATTTAGAAAGTGATAGTCAATACGCTGCTAATACTCCCGTTGCTATGCCGACATCTGTGCCTACGCCGGTAATTTCTTCAAGCAGCATAGGTGAATCTTATAATCAGACAGTGACTACGCCTGCAAATACATATAAAGTACTTGGAACGCCCGGGCAAGGATATACAAAAATGCCTTCATATAATTCCCAGCATACACCGGTAACATCAGTGATTGTCAGTACTACTGCGAAACCAGTATATTCGAGTACAGGTGTTATTATACCAACACCAACACATGCGCAAATACCAACTAATACGGTAACCCCGATGCCAACGCATGCGCCAACACCAACTAATACCGTAACTCCGACGCCAACGCATGTGCCAACACCAACTAATACGGTGACTCCGACGCCAATGAATGTGCCAATTCCAATGGATAAGGTGAATCCGACACAAACGAATACGCCAACGCCAATGCATGCGCCGACGCCAACAAATACGGCAACCCCGACGTCGACAAATACGCCGACGCCAACAAATACACCGACGCCAGTTGATACGGCGACCCCGACGTCAACGAACACACCGACGCCAACTGATACGTCGACTCCGACGTCGACAAATACGCCGACGCCAACTGATACGTCGACTCCGACGTCGACAAATACGCCGAC
>JAEZNF010000058.1 GCA_023441845.1 Bacillota bacterium
CATGAGTCCCTGCCACAATTCTTTGGCATCACCGCTAATATAGTTTGCAATATCCTCCATAGTGGGTTTTTGTTCCTGTGGAAAAATTTCATACCATTGCATAATTTCGCGCCTTCTTTCTTTTATCATATGATCTGTCATGGTAATTCAATGAGAACTTGCGCGATTTGTACGCCAAACCGCGTTTTTGCAAGCAAAATACGCTGCGAGCGCTTTAGCGCCTTCCTTACGCGTTTTGTGTGTATCGCGCCACGAGCATTTGATAACCTATTTCTCGCCAAACGACATCTATATCCCGTCAAGCTTTCTCAAGCCGCCTTATAGACTTTGACACGTGGGGCAAAAATAAATGCTTCCTCCCAGATAAGCCTCTTTCTTGATTATAGTATTGCATTTAGGGCAGGGCTTGTCTACCGTATTTTTGCTAACCTTGGTCTTATACCCGCCAAGGCAGCCAAACAGGTCTCTTTCCGTATCCCTGCCACCCAGGAAAGTCATTTCGGCAAGAGTAGCTTTGACAGCATGAAACAATATGGATTTTTCCTGATCGGTGAATGACTTTACCTTCTTCTTCGGATGGATCCCTGCATTATAAAGAATATCCTGTAATACTCCATTGCCCAGACCGGGTACTCTTTGCTCCGTAGCAAGCAATGCTTTTGCACTCAGTCCTTCGTTATCTGGCTCCGATAGGATGGCATAAAAAAACGACTCATTAAATTGGTCCGAAAGAGGAGATGGCCTTTCTTTTGCAATAAGATAATACTTATTGTCAAACTCGCCCGCCGGAAAGCACCATATCCCGCCATACATCTGAATGGATGCACTCATTGCAGAAAAATCCTCAAATTCAATAAGAAGCTGATGCTTTAAAGGCCGTTTCTCATTCTCTGCGTAGAATCTTAAATTTGTTCCGTCTCCGAACAGCAGAATTGCATCTTCTGCTTCAATTTCGACCATTCCGCCAAAACCTGCAGCCCTTCCGATTACCTTCCCTTGGAGCAAATGATGGTAATTTTGCGGATCTCCATAATACCAGGCAAATTTGTGAGGCGATTGAGCCGCATACACGTTCATCACCTTTTTCCCACTTATGGTGGCATTGATCTGTTTTGCCAATGTAGAGGCTTCCGGCAGTTCTATCATTTTCTTTTCCCTCCAAATCTTATACGTTTTATCTATATTATGTATATTATTATATCACTAATAAGGTCATTAACAGCGATGTTTATGACTTGTACCCTCTTGTTTGATTGCAGTAACGATAATCGCTATATTCATTATGACCTGTTCTTGTTTATTGTAATAAAATACAGTTGACAACAGTATGTCATATTTGGAAAGAGGAAAGCAAAATAGAATGTCCCCTCATTCAGGAAGCTCATCTCGCCTCTTGGAGAAATGCTCTATATGATATTCCAGATGTCTGTAATAGTCATTAACCAAAAACTCAAGAGAAAGGGTTTCTTGATTCCGGACCCATACATTTTTAAGCTCTGTCTCATCGATATTTTCAATAATATGAAGTAGCAGAACGTTGTATTGGTACCAAAGTGTAACCAACACGTTCCAATCCAGACTATTATATTCTTGAGTTCTAACCCATTCTTCACAGTCATACCCGGGATAATTCAGTAGATCCTCAAATTGCAGTCTGACAAATCTTTGATGGTTATTGGATGCTGAATCAATCAGATGTCCTATGATTTCTCTAAGAGAGAATTTTTCCTCCGATAATTTTATGCTTGTGATTTCCGCTTTCGTATTAAGCAGTTGTTTATAAAAAGACTCAACGATTCCTTTAAACCTATTGATATCAAACATTTATGTACTCCTCCTTATGGTCATCGTTCATGATTTGAATGCTGCTGTTCATTGCGAGACTTTTTCCTATTTTATCACAATGATTGTAATTATAAATAAAATTTGCAACAAAATGTGCTTAATATTTAAATCACTATTATGGGCATTATGAACATCATAGGTATTATGGACATTATGGACATTATGTCTTATAATAGAAATAGTAAAAGGAGCTGAATTATATGGGTATCATTCATGAAAAATCCATAAGCGATACAAAACAGCATTTACCGTCCATTATCAGAGAAGCAGCCGCTGGCTATGAAGTTATTACGAAAAATCAAAAAAGTGCTGTTGAGGGACGAGTCTCTATTGTTTCAACCGATATTTTTGAAGAAATACTGGATAGCAACTATAAGTTCCACCCGTTCATAGAGGAAGACCGGGAACTCGGCGGATTCACCATTTCACTCAATGAGCTTTTGATCCATGGTGAAGGTACTACACTAATCGACGCACTGGAGGATTTAGCCGGGAATGTATTGGATTATGCCGCCGACTATCTGAAAAGGGTTGATTTCTTCAGGCATATCGAAAACAGAAGAGGCCACTACCCCTATTTGCGAAGGCTTGCAAGGTACAACGATATACACAAAATCATGGAGGTATTATCTGAATGCCATACAGATTTACAACAGGTGATATCAAATCAATAGCCTTACGACTTGGATTGCAGAAAATCAACAGTAAGAAGTGGAGCGGTGTTGACCTGAGCGGTAATTTTTTGCAAACCTACATTCATGATCACGGTGATGGTGTTCAGGTTCTCGTAGGCACAGCAAGGCAGAATGCTTTGCAAATGGGATTTAATGATTTGGAAGATATGTATGATTTCTTAATTAATAAAAAACGTAAAAGATAATTGCTCCGGGGCTTTCAGTGCTCAAAACAGGCTAAGCTGCTCCACTAGCATTTTGTCTTCAAAGGTATTCAAATACTTGAAAATTTCTTCATTATTGCTGACAATACCATGGTATTTACACTCACTGTAAAAAATGCTCATCAGCTTATCGTTGTTATCGCTCATGACCTCGTAGTTATAGCCGTATTTCTTTATATATCGCTGTTTTAGTCCGGGGAAATACTGATCAAGCTTCGCATAGAAATATTCCCTGTCGCCATCCCGCAAAGTCAGCCCCATACCGAAGCATATAATGCCATATACCTGAGCCCTAATGCAATAATCCAGAATCCCTCTTAGATTTTCCTCTGTATCATTGATGAACGGCAGAATCGGATCAAGCCAGACAACCGTTGGTATGCCATTGTCACGCATGATTTTCAATACTTCAAAGCGTTCTTTTGTGGTGCTTACAGCTGGCTCAATGATTTTACACAAGCTTTCGTCATAGGTGGTGAGTGTCATTTGAACAACGCATTTAGATTTCCGGTTTATACTTTTGAGCAGCTCCAGATCACGCAAAATACGGTTGGATTTTGTCTGAATAGAGAGGCCGAATCCGTATCGGTCAACGATCTCAAGGCACTTCCTTGTATGGTTCAGTTCAAGTTCAATATGCATATAGGAGTCACACATGGAACCGG